>NZ_JAENWL010000321.1 GCF_016650095.1 Clostridium sp.
AAATCTTATGTGCTCTTCGCTCTCCAATGATGTCTCTCCCAAACATGTGGGAGTTTCCGGGTGGTAAGATAGAAGGCAGTGAAACTTTCAAAGAGGCTATTGAAAGAGAAATAAAAGAAGAGCTGGCTTGCAATGTTGAATTTATTGATGTATTTAATGATAATACTCATGAATATGATAAATTTATAGTGAATTTAATTACTGTTAAGTGCCGCATAGCATCTGGTACTCCTACGGCTAACGAGCATTCAAAATTGATATGGTTACATAGAGAGAATTTACTCTCTCTAAACTGGGCTCCAGCAGATATGCAAGCTGTAAATCAGCTTGTATCGAAAAAGGTATAGCAAAATTGCTATACCTTTTTTTATGTGCAGTTAACAATACAAAAATCAGCTCCTTAATCCAACATAAGCTTTTTAAAGTTGATCTTAACAAAATTACATATTAGTTAATTTCACTGTCTTTGTTATGGTGAGTCGGACAGGAGTCGAACCTGCGACCAACTGGTTCGTAAATTGGCGTTTTAAGTAATTTAAAATAGCCCTCAAAGTGGCTTAAATGCTCATTTTACTTTATAAAATATACTTATCTATCCCCAATTATTTTAAACTATAAGGGGCAAAAAAAGGGGCAAATTAAAATGACCTGTTATTTTCCTTATCATTTATGTAAATATCGAGTGCTTCAGTTTCTTTAATGGCAAGTTTAATTATTACATATGGTATATTAATTCTAAAAACCTTACCATCAACAGTAAATCCTTCTTTTAAAGTTTTAATAATACTTTTATATTGTTCTGTAGTTGATGCTGCTATTTTTTTATTTGGAATTAATTCTTTACCTCACTTTTAATTTCTACCCTAATTATATGTTCAAGTTCGTATTACGTATAATGTAAGGAGCTTTTACTTATTAGGATATTAATCAAAGATCAGAATATTTATTTTTTTAAAGACAATACTGTTTCAACTACATTCTTTACTGTAAATCTGAACTCTTTAAATAAAATTTCTGCTTTACCAGATGCTCCAAAATGATCAATTGAGATTACAGCCCCATCAAGTCCTACATATTTATGCCATCCAAAGGAAGTAGCAGCTTCTACAGCAACTCTTGCTCTTACTTTGTTTGGAATTACCGACTCTTTATACTCTAAGCTCTGTACCTCAAATAATTCAAAGGAAGGCATACTTACAACTCTTGCAGCAATTCCATTAATTTTTAATTCATCAGCAGCTTTGTAGATAAGTTCCACTTCTGAACCAGAAGCGATTAAAATTACATCAGGGATTTCTTTTTCAGAATCCTTAAGTATATATCCACCCTTAAGAGCTGCTTTTCCTGATCCCTAATATAGAGGTAACGTCTGCCTTGTTTAAAACAAGTGATACAGGTCCTTCAGCTTTAGCTACAGCATAATACCAACCTGCTGCTGCTTCTTTTGAATCTGCTGGTCTAAATACTGTCATATTTGGTATAGCTCTTAGAGTAGCTAGTTGTTCTATAGGCTCATGAGTTGGTCCATCTTCTCCAACTCCAATACTATCATGAGTTAACACGTAAGGTATTGGTAGTTTCATTATTGCCGATAGTCTCATAGCTCCCTTCATATAATCACTAAATACGAAGAAATTTGATACAAATACCTTTAAACCACCATGAAGATATATTCCATTAGCGATAGCAGCCATTGCATGTTCTCTTACTCCAAAATGCAAATTTACTCCAGTTCTATCTTTCGCAGAAAAATCACCTCTTCCCTTCATATAAGTCTTATTTGAGGGAGCAAGATCTGCTGAACCTCCTATTATATTCGGTACAAGTTTAGCTAGTCTATTAATAAGTATTCCTGAAGATTCTCTTGTTGCCATTGGTTTATCAAAGCTCCAAAAGTTTTCATCGTCTAATAAATCAGTGGTTATTTTACCACTAAACCAAAGTGCCCATTCTTTTGCAATCTCTGGGTAAGCTATTTTATAGCCTTCAAATAACTTGTTCCATTCTTCTTCTTTCACAGCTGCCTCTTTATTAAAGCTTTCAATGTGTCTTTTAACTTGTGCTGGGACAGTAAAAGTATCATAATTCCATTCTAAGTTTTTCTTTAAATCAATTATATTACCTACTCCAAGAGGTTCTCCATGCGCTGAAGCCGTTCCTTGCTTAGCGAGACAACCATATCCTATTATATTTTTTACAATTATAATACTTGGCTTTTTATCTTCCTTTTTAGCAGCAGCTATAGTATAAGTGTAATGATCTACAACCTTGAAGCTTGGTTTATTAAATTTTTCTGCAAGATAAGTTTCAGAAATTGCCATACCTACTGCATTACAAATGCCTTGTCCAAGTGGCCCTGTAGTGGTTTCCACTCCATCAGTATGCTTATACTCTGGATGTCCTGGAGTTTTACTACCATATTGTCTAAAGTTTTTTATATCTTCTATACTCAAATCGTATCCAAAAATATTAAGTAAAGAATATATAAGCATGGACCCATGTCCTGCTGATAACACAAATCTATCTCTGTCTTCCCATTTCGTTAATTATGTCCATGCATTCAACAATACTATAGCCTACACCTTCCAATGAATCTTTTAACGGATCTACGAAGTGGATAAATTTTGGGAGTGATGGGGTAATTAGGTCAAATAACCGAGAAGACCAACGAAAAAGGATAAAGTATAATCATTTAGTTGCTAATACCATTATATTTTATAACGTTTACCATATGTCGGAGATTCTACATGATCTTTCATCTGAAGGTTATGATATAAATAAAGATATCGTATCTTCATTAGCCATACCCATAGTAAGCTTACGTTTACTAATATGTCTTCGCTTTGACGCAGAAGCGTCTATTTTCGTTACATCTATACAACTTTACCTTTCATAGAGGCATTTACATCTACCCCTAATACTAAAATTCGTCTTTAATCACAAAAAATGTAGATGCAAACTTTAATACAGCACCTATCATTTTAAGCTTAATTATTTGAGCATTAATGTTAAATGTTTTTTCAAACTTTATTTACACTCTTAATCAGTCGAAGAATATTATCTACTGCGAATGTAATGTTTTCCGCACTTTTATACCGACTGGTTTCAAAAGCTTCTGGTAATCTGTTTATAGAAAAAATAGAAGTCACACCCAAGTCGTACGCCTCATCTATTCCGTTATCTGCCCCACCTGCAATAACGGACACAGGAACATTATGAAGTTTCGCCCTCTTAGCCACTCCGATAACTACTTTTCCCCTTAAACTTTGGAAATCAATTTTTCCTTCACCAGTAAATATCATATCAGCACCAGTAATAACATCACTGAAATTAACTGTGTCTAGGACTGTTTCTATTCCCATCTGCAATACAGAATCAAAAAATGCAATCATTCCTGCACCCATGGCGCCAGCGGCACCTGCTCCAGGTATTTCACTTAGATCCTTTAATAAATCTTTTTTTATTACTTCTGAAACATTTTTAACACCATCATCTAGAAATAATACCATTTCTGCATCCGCACCCTTCTGTGGTCCAAAAACATGGGCCGCACCTATTGGCCCATACATTGGATTATCAATATCGCACATTGTGACTACTTCAATTCCATTTAGAACTTCAGCCTTGCCTGATATATCAATGCTTGAAATCTCATGGGTCGTTCCTCCTGTAGGAACAAACTCTTCACCTTTATAGTTAAAGAACTTTACTCCTGTTGCCGCAGCAGCGCCACAGCCGCAATCATTTGTACTACTTCCACCAAGGCCTACAATTATCTTCTTTACTCCTCTACTTGCAGCATCTAAAATCAGCTGTCCAACACCGTAAGTAGTAGTTTTCGTCGGATCCTTTCTGTCTTCAACTAGTGGTAGTCCAGCACAAGCTGCCATTTCTATTACAGCTGTATTACCGTTGTCGATAATTCCATAAAATGATTCCATATCTTCAAAATACGGATTTTTAACTATTACATTTATTTTTTCCCCGCCTAATGCTGTAAGGAAGCAATCTACACTTCCCTCACCTCCATCAGCTACTGGTATTGAAATAACTTGACATTCAGGGAAATGCTGCCTAAAATCTCATCAGCCTTTGTAATTGCTTCTTCCACCGACTGTGCAGGAATAATATGTAAATCTGAAACTATGTTGCCTGGAGCGTCTGATAGAAAGTAAAAACTTCCAATTTTTACTACAACATCAGGGACCAAAACATAAACTGGAAGTTTATGTTTACTACAATAGTTTTAATATCAAGCTTTTCTTTAGCTTTTGAGCTCATAATACATAACTGACCTTGATGCCTGCTTGTAAAAAAAATAAATGCAGCATTTATCTCGCTACATTCACTCTTTTTATTCCTATAATTTGGTAGTGTACAAAATTAATAGAGTAATTTAAA
>NZ_JAENWL010000149.1 GCF_016650095.1 Clostridium sp.
TATTATTTAACCCACTATAGGTATTTTTCTAATCCTATCAACAAATCTTTACAAAGAAAAAACTACCGAGATATATTCAGTAGTTCCTCTTTAAAGTATATTTTTATTTTTTAATAAAACTTTGTTTCGGCCTTCATTTTTAGCTTTATAAAGCTCTTCATCAGCAATTAAATACATATCTTGCGAGCTATTAAAATCTGATATACATCCAAATACTCCTCCTATACTAATGGTTACAGGGTAACACTCATTATTCCAAATATAATTAATACCAAGCTTCTCAATAGAACTTCTAAGCAACTCTGTAATATCTATCACATCCTTATATTCAGTCTCTTTAATAAAACATACGAATTCTTCTCCACCAAATCTTCCAAGTATCCCATTCCTATCTCCCAAAACACTCTTTAAACATTCTGCAATATTTATAAGACATGTATCTCCTTCAATATGGCCATAGTAATCGTTATAACGTTTAAAAAAGTCAATATCTATCATTAAAAGCGCTAAATTAATAGGTCTTTTTTCACTTTCTTCCCACACCTGGTCGATATAATTCTTAACCCCTCTCCTATTAGGTATATTGGTAAGTTCATCAGAGATAGCTTCTACTCTTAAATTTCTATTTGCTTTTTCCATTTTATCAAGAAGTAGGATTTGTAAATCGTTATTATACCTGTTATATATTGAAGAAAATATTAAGTAATATAAAGAGATTATTAAAAAAAACATGATATCCATAAGAATAAAACCCAAAAATGTATTATGTTCTTTTGTTGGACCGAAAATCGCACAAAAGAGAACAAATGAAATAGAAGGAACAGTATAATAAAAATAATTTATTTTACTAGAAAGATTCAACACCATTTTCATCGGCTTTCTAATGTAAAAATAAAATATGCTTAAAAATGGTATGTACATAGAAATATCAATCAAACTTCTAAAAAATACTATATAAGGTGATGCATTAATCAATGCTATATAAGGAGATGCATTAAAAAAAATATTAGATATGCCTATAGCCGCTGATGAAAAAAAGGAGGATATACTCCATATTCCCAACGCTACAAATATTATTTTATAGTATTCTTCTTTAAAAAGAAATAGATCACAAACAATTGCTGTGGAACCTAATAGATATCCCACAAACACATTCATAAATCCCAATCTAGTTATAATAACAAATAATCCAAATGATAAGATAATATTAGTTACCCATGTAAGTATATTGGTGATTTTAGATCTACTAGTTGTCAAAATCATGTATATAAATACAAGATCTAGAAGATAAGAAATTAGCACTGGTATTAAACCCAAAAGTGAATTCATAAGCATCAGTTACTCCTTTAATTAATGCATTTTAAGAATATTTAAATATGAGGTTTATAATATACATATTAATATTACAATAAATACATTACTATTACAATATGTATAAAGTAATTTCACATTCATTAGAATACAATTTAACTAAGAGTAAGTATATTTTTATTTTTCAAAATAACATTGTTTCGTCCTTCATTTTTAGCTTTGTAAAGTTCTTCATCAGCAATTAAATACATATCTTGCGAGCTATCAAAATCTGAAATGCATCCAAATACTCCACCTATACTAATGGTTACAGGGTAACACTCATTATTCCAAATATAATTAATACCAAGCTTCTCAATTGAACTTCTAAGTATCTCCGTAAGGTCTAATACATCATTGAATTTAGTGTCTTTAATAAAACATACGAATTCTTCCCCACCAAATCTTCCAACTATTCCATATCTGTTCCCAAAAACACTCTTTAAAGAGTCTGCAATTTTTTTAAGGCATGTATCACCTTCAATATGGCCATAGTAATCATTATAACGCTTAAAATAGTCAATATCTATCATTAAAAGTGCAGAATTAATGGGTTCTATTTCACTTTCCTTCCACACTTGGCAGAGATAATTCTTCACACCTCTCCTATTAGGTATATTCGTAAGTTCATCAGAGGTTACCTCTACTCTTAAATTTCTATTTACTTTTTCCATTTTATCAAGAAGTAGGTTTTGATTCCCAATATCCTTCTCTAATTGTTCATTTAATTTTGTAATCTTTTCAGCTTCCTCTCCACTAAATAATTTATTAAGCTCAATTTTTATTATTTCAAGTTTATGTGAGACCACCGTAGTTTCTATTTCCTGTTCCATTAAATGATATCTTTTATAAAATTCAAGGGATAATCTAAAATCCCCTTTTCTTTCATAAAATTCAGTTATAATTTTATATATCTTACTTAATTTTTTTCTAGCATTTATTTCTTCTCCATATATAATAGCTTTATATAGATACGATAAGAAAAGTTCTTCGTTTTCAAGCATTTCAAGCTCTGCCATGTTTATTAGTACATCTATTGTAAAAAACTTATTTTCTATCCCCTCTAATTGAGCAAACGCATTGTTATAACACTCTCTTGCCTTATCATATTCCTCTCGGATAAAATGAATTTTCCCTATACTGTTTTGAAGCTCTGAAAGAGCTGTAATATTATTATCTTCAATTAAAATGTCGTAACTTTTTTTATAACATTCAAAGCTGTAAGTGAAATCTTTCTTTCTAAAATATATCTCACCCATGTTTTCTAATATAACTGCTAGGCTAGTCATATAATTATATTTTTCACACAAATTGAATGCTTTATTGTAAAAACTTAATGCTTCTTCAAGGTTACCGGCTTCTTTATAAACCTCACCCATATTGTTCAGCACTTTACTCGTTGTAAGATAATCTTCTGTCTCCTCTAAAAGATGTAATGATCTTAAAAAATTCTCAAGTGCTCGCTCATACATGGCATTATAAAAATATACAATACCTATAAGATTCAAAGTTCCAGCTAATTCTATAGGGTTATCAAAAGTCTTAAATATCTTATAAGCGTCGAAAGCATAATTAAAACAATCATTAAGTTTTGTCATTGACCTACAGGCGAGTGCCATGGCAAACAATGCATAAGCCTCTTCATGACTTAGCTTATTTGCTTTTGCAATATCATAAGCTTCCTTACTCATATCAAAAGCAAGGCTTGGCTGCTTAACTGAAATCTTTTTTGCCTCTTTAATTTTATTCATAACCGCTTCTGCAATATCCATTATAATAATCACCCCCCAGAATATAAAATTATTACGTGGTATTTTTTAAAGCGTTAAGATAATTGCTTTGTCATCAGTTTTTCTATTTGACTCACCGTCATTGGCTTATAATAGTAATAGCCTTGTATTTCATCGCAGTTTTGATTTCTCAAAAAATCAACTTGCTCCTTTGTTTCCACTCCCTCGGCAATTACCTTTAGTCCTAGATTCTTTGCTAATACAATTATAACATTAATAATTGCTTCATCTTTATGATTTATGTTTATTCCTCGAATAAATGACATGTCTATTTTTATTTTATCTACCGGTAATTGTTTAATGTAATTTAGAGAGGAATATTCTGTACCAAAATCGTCTATTGCAATTTTCACTCCAAGCTGTTGTAATTGTTTTAAAGACTCGATTATATATTCTGGTTCCTTCATAATTATATTTTCTGTTATTTCCAATTCCAAATCCTTTGGATTTAGACCTGTTTCTTTTAAAATTTTAGTAATTAATTCGACTATTTTTTTGTTTTGAAATTGATTTACCGAAAGATTAACTGCTATTGGTACATTTAAAATACCCTTTTCTTGCCATGCTTTGCTTTGACTACAGGCACTTCGCATTACCCACTCACCAATTGGCAGTATCAAACCAGTCTTTTCCGCTATGTATATAAACTCTCCTGGATTTACTTTTCCTAGTTCGGTATTATTCCACCTTATTAATGCTTCTAGTCCAATTATTTCACCTGTTATTAAATTTACTTGAGGTTGATAGTATAATTCTAATTCATTGCGCTCTAATGCCTGATACAAATTATTTGTTAACTTCATCTCTTTAACCAAACTCTCTTTAATAATTGTAGTACAGAGCTCAAATTTATTTCTCCCTTTTTCTTTTGCCCTATACATTGCAATATCAGCATTTTTTATTAGTGTATCTACGTCGCAACCATCTATAGGATAAATAGATCCACCAATACTAGTAGTTATAAATAAATCATTACTGTCTATTGTAAACGGCCCTTTAAAAATACTAAGAATTTTTTCTGATACTTCTATAATAGAATGCTCATTTTCTAAATTTTGAATTAGAATAAGAAACTCGTCTCCCCCCACTCTACAAACAGTGTCACTTTTACTAATTGCGTTTGTTAATCTCTTTGAAACCATTTTTAGAAGTTCATCACCCTTATCATGCCCCATTGTGTCGTTTACCCTCTTGAAAGAATCAAGGTCAAGAAATAGCAACCCTAAAGCTTTTTCATTTTGAACCGAATCAAGAATACACTGATTTAATCTATCAACAAATAATCTTTTATTTGGTAATCCCGTTAAATAATCATAATAAGCTAGTTTTTTTACTTTTTCCTCCATCTCTATACGTATATTTATTTCATGTTCTAACTCTTTATTGGCTTTGCTTAGCTCACTAGTTCTGTCCTGGACTTTTATTTCAAGTTCATCGTATGATTTTATTAATTGATTTTGAGCCAGTTTAATTTCTGAAATATCATGAAATATACCAACGCTACCCAATGAATCGCCCCATTTATCTTTTAAAATTGCTGAAGATAAAAGAACCGATAATTTATTATTATTACTTTTAACCATTTCGATTTCAAAACTACTACAATTTGTTAGTTCTGATAATTTTGTTGTTTCTGGGAACAAAGTACTTATGGATTTATCTTTTAATTGATTTCTTTCATAACCTGTTAGTTTAAGTGCTCCGTTATTAATATCTTTTATTATACCCTCATGATTTGCAATAATTAATCCTTCATTCATTATCTTCAAAACCTCTAAAGCAAAGTTCTCAGGATTAAGGTCCATCAGCTTATATTTTTTAATAGAATAACGTATTGCAATTGTTGGTATACCAACTATGATAACTGCAATAGGAGGTATAAGTGGTACTCCTAGCGTCGGAAGAACAATATCTGTTACCCCACCTGCTATTATAGTTATAAAAATTGTTATTAGGATAAGTTTCGCCTGTCTCCTTTCTCTTACTATTTTCGAATTCTTCCACCATTTAAACAGTAAAAAAACAACTGCAATCATATAAGAAAGATAATATATGTTGAAAAAATTTGTCCAAACAAATCCCCTATCCGTTGCTATAATATGAACCCATCCTAAATTTGTTTTTACAAAATCATGTTCCCTTGGAGGTTGAAAAAAATACAAATAAATTGAAATTAAGGCTGGAGAGTAAAAAATTAAATATACAAATTTTCTTTTAAAAAAGTCATCATTGCCTGTTAAAACGATAATATAATGCAAAAGCACACAATGAACCGTTGCCCATAAAAAAGTGGAATAAATATGAAAAAAGCTTGCCGTCTCAGCATCAAATGCACTATTTTTAAGTGTAAACATAAACGCCCAAAAGGCTAAATACATGCTTAATACAAAAAATATCCTGTTTAATTTATTCTTTGAATCATTCAGTAATGTAGATATACCGATAATCATATATGTCATCCCGCACAGAAAATATAAGGTGGTGAAAATAATCATCTCGTAATCGCCTCCAGACACTCTTATTTATATATTTAATTATTCTACATATTTTACATTTCCCCTTTTTATTTTAAATTATATGATAAAATTGGTCGATTTTGTCTATGCATGTCTTTTTAAATTAAAAAAAGGCAACCGAGTTGACCGCCCTTACTATTACAAATATCTTTTCTTCTTCAATCTTAAAATAGAATAATCCATTGCTTAATACAAAACCACCGAATTATTATTTTCTAATCGGTGGTTTCATTACTATACTACAATTTTATTTTAAATTTCTTTATTTATAACTCCATCTCTTAGGATTACAACATTTTTAGGCGCATCAATTGATACTCTGATGGTGTGGTCCTTAACTTTTATAAATTTGATTATAATATCATCGTTAAATGTAATTTTTTCACCTGTTTTTATCCCTAGTACAAGCATTTAACATCCTCCTTGACAAAAAATTTCATTGATTATCCCAATCAATTTCTATCAGAATGTTATCATAAAAACAACTAAGTAAATGTATATTGTAATAATCCGCTCGTTAAATGTATAAATTACTACATTTTTTTTAGAAGATAGTCAAAATGCTGTTGTCTTATCTGCGAGATATTATAACTTATAGGTATTTTTATTTTGTTCTCCATAATAAAACTACTATCTTCTATCTTTAAAACATTTTCCATATTAACACAGTAACTCTTATGACACCTCATAAATCTTTCATCTGTAAGTTTAAGACAAATTTCATCTAATTTATCATAAAATGCTAAAGTACCATTATTCTTCGTATGTAAATGAACCCGCCTTTTTTCACTTTCTAAAAATGTAATATCACTAAATTTAATTTTAAAATTTCCTTGCTTATTTTTAATGGCCACATAATTATTGTCTTTATTTATGCTTTCAATTGCTTGCGACAAAGCATCCCATAATTTATGTTTATCAACTGGTTTTAATAAATAATTGAAAGCTTTAACTTCATAACTGTCAATAGCATGTTCCTTAGATGAAGTTATGAAAATAATTCTACACTCTTTATCATATTCTCTGAGTTTTTTTGCAGTTTCAATTCCATTAGAAAACTCCATATAAACATCTAAAAATACTATATCTAAATCTACACTATTCTTTGAGTTACTTATATACTCTATTAAATCGTCCCCATCGATAAAGCTGATGACTTTATAAGTTTCAGACTGTTTTCTCATATATTCCTTAACCATACAAATTAAAACTTCAGTTTCCACTATATTATCATCACAAACCACAATATTTAAAATATTAATCACCTACTTCTTGTTTAAAATAGATTTATGCCTAACTTACCTCTGTTAAATTATATTATATTTAATATAATATTGCTATATAATATTGTATTATTAAAGCATTTATTGTAGAATTAATGAGTATATTGCAATATTCATATATAAACAATCTTAAAATGCAATTTTTAATACTAAAGGAGCAACTGATGCTTATGAATTCACTATTTGGTTTAATACCAGTGCTAATTTCTTATCTTCTAGATCTTGTATTTATATACATGCTTTTGACAACTTGTAGATCTAGAATCGTAAATATACTTACTTGGGTAACTAATATTATCTTATCATTTGGATTATTCGTTATTATAACTAGATTGGGATTTATGAATGTGTTTGTGGGCTATCTATTAGGTTGCACAGCAATTGTTTGTGATATATTTCTTTTTAAAGAAGAATACTATAAAATAATATTTGTATCATTGGGAATATGGAGTATATCCTCCTTTTTTTCATCCGTAGCTATAAGCATATCTAACCTTTTTTTTAAGGCATCACCTTATATTGTATTTTCAAATCCATCACATAACGTAGTGTTTTTTAGATGTTTGGTTGATATTTTCATGTATATATCATTTATATATTTTTTTTATCTTTACCTTAGAAAGCCTATGAGAAAGGTGTTAAATCTTTCTAGTAAAATAAATTATTTTTATTATACCCTTCCTTCTGTTGCCTTTGTTTTCTTTTGTGCGGTTTTTGGTCCAACAAAAGAACATAATACATTTTTGGGCTTTATTCTTATGGTTATTATGTTTTTTATAATAATCTCTTTATATTACTTAATATTTTATTCAATATATCATACCTATAATAAAGATTTACTTGAAATCAGACTTGATGCTGCCAGTAAACAATATGAAACGCAAAAGGAATATTATAAACTACTTAATTATGACATAGAAAAATCCAAGGCCCATAAACATGATATTCACCATCATTTAAATACTATTTCTACATTAACTGCCAATAAAGATTATGATACTCTTGAAAAATACATGTCAAAATTGATGTTTGTAGATAAGGA
>NZ_JAENWL010000353.1 GCF_016650095.1 Clostridium sp.
AAAATGTATATTTACCATATTTGATATATCTCTAACCTGTTTAAGAAGTTCATCTTTATGTTTATTTTCTAGTTCTAGTTCTAGTTCTACTGATTTATCAAAGTGATCTTCAATAGACTTTTTATTTCTTCCTGTAATAATCAATATTTCTTCTATACCAGATGCAACTGCTTCCTCTATAATATATTGCATTGTAGGCTTATCAACTATAGGTAACATTTCTTTTGGTAGTGCCTTTGTTGCAGGCAAAAACCTTGTTCCAAGTCCCGCTGCTGGTATTATTGCTTTTCTTATTCTCATGTAAATTCTCTCCTTTTTATCTCAAGTAATTTTAACTATTTTCTCTATCGTCCTAATGTGATTGTTTTCTACAATTTTCGCATTATTATTCAACTTTAATTTATGTATTTTACAAGGTTATCAAATAAAAGTTACTTTACTATAAGGTTGAGTATACCATAATGCTACAAAATGTGTGTAAAGTGTCTGTAACGTTTTTATAAATTTTCTATTCTATTCGACATAATATTATCTTTTTTACATTTTTATGAGTTTTTTTGTCATCGACTTAAGTGTAACTTGATTTCCCATGACAAATCCAGTCAAAATTATTACCAATTCACTGTAAACGTATTGATTTTACTATACTAATACGCAATTTTATAATTCCACGCAAAAAAAAATCAGAAGTTATAACTTCTGATTTTCTATGAATTTTATACACTTAATACCTCTTACACTTTGGTTTTACTTTCCCCTCTTTTTCAAATGCTAATAATGCGTTAACCTCTCCACCTAGTAATATTATTATGGAAGTTATATAAAGCCACAGCATAAGGACTATCACAGTCCCAATACCCCCATATATATTAGAAAAATTATTGAAATTATTCACATAATATGCAAAACCTAAAGATGATATTAACCATCCTAAAGTACTAACGATAGCCCCAGGCATTACCTCTCTCCAAGTAAGTCTTCTACATGGAGTAAAATGATATAATGCTGCAAATATAAATACCATTCCCACTAGAGTTACCAGATATCTTATAATATCCCAGTTTAACATAAACCTACTAGATAATTGGAATCGTTGTACAATAACCCCACCTATCATTTGTCCAAATACTACTAATGCTACTGCGATTATAATAACAAGTGCTAGTCCTACCATAAATAATATAGATATAGCTAATATTTTTAAGTATGGTCTTGTTTCTTCCTCATCGTATGCTTTGTTTAATCCCTTTATTATAGATGTGAAACCACTAGATCCTGACCAAAGTATACCTACTATACTTAGTGATAACAAATTCCCATTTCTTGAATCCACCACTTCTATAACCGTAGCGTAAATCAAATCAAAAGTACTCTTAGGTATCACTTGCCCTAAATATATTAACACATCCGAACTTTGTAGATTACTATAACCGAGCATAGTAAGTAGTAAGACTAAAAAAGGAAAAAATGATAATAATAAATAATACGTAAGCTGAGCTGCCAAGGCAGTAATATCATCATCAATAACCCTACATAAAAGTTCTTTTAAATTATTTAACATATAGCACCACCTTTGACAATTAAAAATTTGAATATTATTTACATTTACGTATTCTATCCTTACTCTGATATAATATGTATTATAGAAAGATATTATTAGTAATCAGTTAAAAGGAGGTCAATAATATGAAATTAGCATTAGCCCAATTAGATATTATCTTTGAAGATAAAACTAAAAATAAAGAAACTGTACAACAATTCATAAAACATGCAGTTACCGAAAAGGTGGATATGATACTATTTCCTGAAATGACTTTAACGGGTTTTTCTATGAATACTTCTTTAATAGGTGAAATCCATAGTGAATCCCTAGAATTTTTCAAGGAAATGAGTTCTAAATTTAATATTTTAATAGGCTTTGGATATGTAGAAGACACGTTGCACTGCAAAAATAAATACTGTGTAGTGGCGCCTTCTGATGTGCCTGATGGCGGTGTTCTTATAAATTACACTAAAATTCATCCTTTTTCCTTTGGAAATGAAACTAAATTTTATGAAAGTGGATATGAAATAAATCTCTTTCACGCTTTAGATTTTACTATTGCCCCTTTCATATGCTACGATTTACGCTTTCCAGAAATATTTCAAATAGCTTCAAAGACCGCGAGCCTAATTACTGTTGCAGCTAATTGGCCAATCGATCGCCGTGAACACTGGATTACCCTATTAAAAGCAAGAGCCATAGAAAATCAATGCTTTATTGCTGGAGTAAATCGGGTTGGAGAAGGAAATGGATTAAACTATAGTGGAGACTCCATGATTATAGATCCACTTGGAAATATAATCAGCACCTTATATATGGAAGAAGGTCTAATTATAGCTGATATAAATAAGGAGAATGTAACTGTAGTTAGAGAAAGTTTTTGGCTTAAGAAAGATAGAAAAGAAACACTGTACTATAATATGTATTCAAGTAAATAACAAGTCAGTATGCGAGACTATCCTAGGATAGTCTATTTTGACTTGTTATTTATTTTCATATCCCTTACTATTCTGATGTATTTTCAGACAATTACAAATTTATCCACAATTTAAAGAAAGTTATCCCCCAAAAGAGGATAACTTTCTATAATTATATGCTTAATAAACCCTATTATGCTAATAATACAGTTTTTACGAAAATTTATTGAATTTTACGGAATAGTTATCCACAGGTTTAAAATATATCTTAATATGCTTTCTATTTATAAAGTTTCTTTTCCATCATGAATCGTTCAAGTTTAGCTATTATATTCTATAATAAATCTTTGTATAATCTTGTCCTTATTATACCCTCAAAAGGTTAAAATTTCAAGGTAAAATTATGGAATTTATAAAGTTTTGTAAACGTTTATATAATATATGAATTTTTTAAATATTTATCATAACACTATATACTTTTATATTCATATTCCTAATTTATATTTATAAAGAAGAGTATAAATTACATCCCCGTTATTTGCAAGAAAGAACAAATAAAGCTAGAAATTTCATAATTACTATTGCAACATATTTTCAGATAATTATAGGTTTATCCACAATTTGAATAAAGTTATCCCCCAAAAGAGGATAACTTCTTATATTTATATGATTTATAAACCATATTATGTCAATAAATACAGTTTTTATAAAAAATTATTTAATTTTATTAAATACTTATCCACAGGCTTAAACTTATCTTATTGATTTTCACATCGCCTTTATTATACCTTCAAAAGTCTAAAGTTTCAAGACAAAACCGTGAAAATTAAATGATTTTATAAATGTATTTTAAAAATACAAATACTTGGACTATAAGTATTAATGGTATTCCTATTACAAACTTATTATGCTTGGTTTTATGCCTAAATAAACGCATGCCTATAAAAATTCCCAAAGCACCAAAAGCAAAAGCGATCGTAAAAATAGTGCTCTCTTTCGTCCTCCATCTTCCTTTCTTTGATTTATTCTTATCTGAATACATCACAAAAATACCGTATAGATTAATAGCCAAAATATAACATAAAAATAATTCCATATTTTTCAACCTCCGTTATTGAATATCATTTGTTTCCAGACTCATTATATACCATCTGCCATGCTTTTACATACTTTCGTTTTCATGATTATAACTAATAATATTATTTATAAATGATTAAAATTCAAAATCTTGTCCATAATTTAATATGAATCCATTTATTTTATTCACAAAAAATACTGCAAAGGGTCCCCCCTAATGCAGTATTTTTTTATGTTTTAAATGCGGACTATATAAAATTCTTGCGAGACTACACATAATATAATCAACTCATTAAAATTACTCAATCTAACTTATCATTTAGCGTTCGCCTGCAAGGCACGCCCGATAACTCCATACATAACTGCATGAAATTTCTCCGAAGTGACTTGCAATAAGAAGCGCAGAAACATTGAAATTT
>NZ_JAENWL010000157.1 GCF_016650095.1 Clostridium sp.
CTTGTCGGAGAGGGAATGAGTGCACTGTGTGCTAATAAAAATGTAACAAGCGATGAATTGGAAGGCGTTGTAAAGATTTTTGAAAGCTTTGGGAAGATGGAGATATTAGAGGAAAAGCTTATGGATTTAGTTCCAGCGGTAAGTGGGTCATCTCCTGCTTATGTGTATATGTTTATTGAAGCCTTAGGCGATGGGGCTGTACTTCAAGGAATGCCTAGAGATAAGGCTTATAAAATGGCAGCTCAAGCGGTTCTCGGAGCTGCTAAAATGGTTCTCGAGACAGGGGAACACCCAGGAAAACTTAAAGACAATGTATGCTCACCAGGGGGAACTACTATTCAAGCAGTATACGCCTTAGAGAAGAATAATTTTAGGGGCACAGTAATTTCAGCTATGGAGAGTTGCACTGAAAAGGCCATTAAAATGGGTGGAAAATAATATTTTCGAAAAATAGAAATTGAATTTATTGTAAAACAGCCTAAGAAAGAACTTGTGCTTTCCCGGGCTGTTTTTTCATATTCATATATGTTTTTTCAGAAAGTAGCTTTTAAATCTAAAAGGGGACTAAATGTAGTGCAATGAAATAGAGAAAATTTGCTGTAAAGTGGAAAAGTTTATATTTTGTTTATAACTTGTTTATAGAAAGTAGAGACCTGTGCTTTAAAATAGAACTATGGAAGGCTTCCATGTTCATAAGCAAATTTAAAACAAAAAAGGGGATTTTAGAAAATGAAATTAAAGAAAAAAACAGCAACAATTATAAGTTTTGCTATAGGTACTATAATGTTTACAACTACAGCTATGGCTCAAGTATTAACCAAAAGTGGATATGATCAACTTAAGGATTCATTTAAATACACAGCAGAAAGTTGTACCAATAAACTTTCAAGTTATACTGCTGACATGTCAGTTAGTATAAAGGACAATGGCACTGTTATTTTTTCTGAGAATGCACTTTATAAAGTTGATGTATCAACTGGAGCGAAAGAAACTATAACAACGGGACTTGAGGGTTCGAAAAAGACAGAAAGTTATAATTACTCTGATAAAAAAGGTTCTATATATAAAAGCAACCAACAAAATGTTTATTATTCAACTGAATTTGAAAGTCCTCAGGAAAACGCAGTGTCAAAAAATCCTTTTAAAGAAGAAGGCGCTGCAGATATAGAAAAAATTGCAGATGCTATAGTGGGTAATTTAAAAGATGCCGTTGTAGTTACTGAAAATTCAGATGGAACGAAGACTTTATCTGGTTCTTTAAGTGAAACTCAAATACCAGCGCTTATTAATGCAGTTGTATCTCTTCAAAGTAAGAATACATTTGGTAATAATAACCCTAGTAATGAGAGTAGTACGCCTAAAATAACAAATGATGTATTTGTAAAAGATATTAAAGGAAATATGGTAACAACTAAAGATGGATTAATTAAAAGTGTTCTTGGTAGTGGTGTGATCTCTGGTAAAGATGAAAGTGGCACAGATCATAAATTAACATTTGAGCTATTGGCAAAGATGACTAATGTTAACTCAACTAAAGTTAGTAAACCAGATCTTACAGGTAAGACAGTAGAAAAAAATATACAACAAGATTATAGTAAATTGACTAATCCTGAAAAGTATATAGGAAAATACAAAACAGATATTATAATAGAAAAGGATGCTAAATTCGTAAAAATAGGTGAAAAATTCATAGATGTTACAGCAATAGATGACAAAAGAATTAGTGGAAAATATTATGAAGAATTTGTAAAGGGATACGAAGAATATGCAACAAATAAAAAAGACTTTAAGTTTGATGCTGAATTTGATGCAAATAATAAGATGAGTGCAACTTTTAATGCAATTGATTCTTCAAAAAATAAGACTGAAGGAAATATTTATATTAACCAAGGTTCTGCAAATATAGGATTTAATATAAATGAAAGCAGAAGTGGAAATATAATGTTTGATGGTCAATACAGTAAAGTTTTTAACTAATAATAAATAAGACATACAAAAATAAATAGCAAGTCAAATATTCTAAAATACTGACTTGCTATTTATTTTAATATGGTACTAAATTTGGGGGGTACATAAATGGAGAAAGTAATTGAAATTAAAAACCTTTCCAAGGTATATAAAAATGGAAGAGGTATAACAGATATTAATATTGATATACATAAAGGCGAGATCTTTGGGTTTTTAGGACCTAATGGCGCTGGTAAAACTACTGCTATGAAAATAATGACGGGGCTTATAAAACCAGACTGTGGCGATGTCAAAATTTTGGGACATAGTATCTTGGAAGAATATGAAAAAGTAATGAGAAACGTAGGTTGTATTATAGAAACCGCGGAATCATATCTTTATTTAACAGCTTATGAAAATTTAAAACAAGTTTCAAGATATTATAAAGATGTTGATGAAGAGAGAATCCATGAAGTTTTAGAAATGACAGGAATGTTAAAATACAAAAATGAAAAACCAAGAAAATTTTCTCTTGGAATGAAACAGAGACTAGGAATCGCTGCTGCAATTTTACCACGGCCAGAAGTAATTATTCTAGATGAACCTTTAAATGGACTTGATGTTGAAGGAATGATATCTATGAGAAATATAATAAAAGACTTGGTAGAAAAAGAAAATGCTACATTTTTTATCTCAAGCCATCTTATCCACGATGTTGAGCTTACTTGTACCCATATTGGCGTATTATACAATGGACGAATGCTGAATGTAGACACAATGAAAAATATATTAAATAATTATTCGTCACTAGAAAATTATTTTGTTAGCGAGGTAGAAAGAAATGGTGGAATTTAAAGCTACTTTATTAAATGAAATTGAAAAATTATATAAAAGAAAAAAAGTATTAGTTGCAGTGATTATATCACTTATTTTCATAATACTAGGACAGTTATCTATGGTAGTATTAAGAACTGGTTTTGGACTGCGAGGGGTATCAAGCATGGATTTTCCTATACTTGTGCTATCAGTCGTGGTTAATACAATTCTTCCGCTATTTACTGCGCTTGTTACAATAGAAAGTTTTTCTGGAGAATTTTCACAAAACACTATGAAAATTGCACTTACGAGGCCTATTACAAGATTAAAATTTTATACAGCGAAGTTAACTGCAATCATGTTATTTATACTTGCAAACCTTTTATTTTTAATGATTTTTTCAATACTCGCTGGTTGCCTTTTTAATTCAAATTCCTTCTCATTTAGTAGTGTTATTAAAATCCTAATTTCTTATATTGTAACGCTGTTACCTATGGTGATTTTATCAATAATTATTGCATTTTTTGCAAATATAATTAGAAGTGGTATAGGTGTATTTTTTCTATCAATTTTCGTTTTCGTTGCCTTTAAAGGGTTAGGGATAATCTTCTATAGATTTTCTGGTGTGTTTATTACATCTATGACGAGTTGGTATACACTATTTATTATGGAAACTATTCCTACTTTTAAAATTTTTCTTCAGTTTATGATGATGCTCAGCTATGGTATACTATTTTTTACAGCAGGATATTATTTATTTGATAAAAAAGAATTTTAAAAGTCACTCTTAAGTGAATTCAGTGAATTTTGAGGTGAAAAGATGAATATAAAAAAACGGTTGATTCTCTCCAATACTATAACTATAGTAATTCCTTTTTTCATTACTATTATGGCAGCATTCCTATTTATTTTTGTTTCCTCAAGGGTTTTTAATAAGGATGTAAGTTATGATAGTTTTAAGAAATTCATATCTATAAAAACGGAGTTAACGGATACTAAAAGCGCTGTATGGAAACAAAATTCTGATGACATGGAAGATCCAAAGTTTCAACAATATTTGTACCAGAAACTATCAAACATAAATGGAGAACTTATAATTTTAAAAAACAATAATATTATTTTCAAATCTAAGGATGTAAATAAAATTGATATAGAGAAATGCTTTTTAGAAGCTAAAACTAAATCTCAAAAAAAAATAGTCATAATTGATGATATTGCATACATGGTGGAAGTAGCACCAATTACGTTTAAAGATGAAGCTCTAGGAAATGTCATATTACTGGCACCAATTTTTGAGTATTCAGGTATTCTTGAAAAATTTATTGTATTCATCCTTGTGGTATTTCTTATCACGTTTATAGCAGTTAACATATTTATGTCCTATCTACTTTCAAAAAGAATAATAAAGCCATTATCACTTTTAAAAACTGCAGTAGGGGATATTAGTAAAGGTGATTTAAGTCTGGAAATTATTGAAGTTGGCGACCAAGAAATTAAAGATTTATGTGCAGATTTTGAAAAGATGAGAATACAACTGAAGGATTCTATTCGTATGAAAAAGAAGTATGATGATAATAGGACAATGTTAGTTTCTAGTATATCTCATGATCTTAAGACACCTATAACCTCAATAAAAGGCTATGTTAAGGGCATTATAGATGGAGTGGCAAACAATCCTGAAAAGGTAGAGCGCTACTTAAAAACGGTTTATTCAAAAGCGGAACAAATGGACGTTATGATTGATGATTTACTTTTATATTCTAAATTGGATTTGAGTCAGCTTCCCTTTAACTTTGAAAAAACGGACATTGTAGATTACTTTAATTATTGTATTCTTGAAAGTGCAATAGAACTTGAAAAATCCAATATAAAAATTTGTTTGAAAAACGATTTGAATGGAATAAAATACGTTGTGATTGATAGAGAAAGATTGATGAGGGTTATATTAAATATTATTGATAACTCTCGTAAATATATGGATAAGCAGCAAGGTGAAATTACAATAATGCTAAGAGAGACTAATTCTAGTATTATCATTGAACTAAGGGATAATGGTTCTGGCATTGACGAAAATGATGTAACTAAAATATTTGATAGATTTTACAGGGCAGATGCTGCAAGAAGTGAAGCAAATGGAAGTGGACTAGGACTTGCTATTGCAAAGCAAATTGTAGAGGGACATAGCGGCACAATATGGGCTGTAAGTCATGAAAATCGGGGCACGAGTATTTTGATATCATTTGGAAAAATATTATAAAAATAGAGGAGTAATATGAAAAAAATTTTAATTGTTGAAGATGATGTAAGTA
Organism: Clostridium sp.; assembly: GCF_016650095.1. GTDB lineage: Bacteria > Bacillota > Clostridia > Clostridiales > Clostridiaceae > Clostridium_AD. The sequence continues at coordinate 5,073 of NZ_JAENWL010000157.1, forward strand.
TTGCAGAACTTGAAAAAGACTATTTAGAACTTGAGGGCTTTGAAGTTAAAATATGTAATAATGGGGTAGATGGGTTAAATGCTTTAAAAACAAACCAATTTGACTTGCTAATTCTTGATGTCATGCTTCCTAAAATTGATGGGTATACTGTTCTGCGTAGTTTGCAAGAGGAGAAGGATATTCCAGTTTTAATGGTTTCTGCAAAGAAAGAAGATATTGACAAAATTAAAGGGCTCAGTCTTGGTGCTGATGACTATATTACAAAGCCCTTTAATCCCAGTGAGATGGTTGCTAGAGTTAAGTCACATATTCGAAATTACGAGCGAATAAAGAACAAATTTAAGGTTAGTGTTAAAAGTAGCACTCTTATAATAAGGGGATTAGAAATAAAAAAAGATTGTAGGCAGGTATTTATAAATGGTGTTGAAATAAATTTAGCTCAAAAGGAATTTGAACTATTATTATATTTAGCTGAAAACCCGAATAGAGTATTTAGTAAAGATGAATTATTTGAAAAAATTTGGGGATTGGATGCTAATTCAGATACTGCTACTGTTACAGTGCATATTGGAAGAGTGAGAGAAAAAATTGAGGAATCTACGTCTGTTCCTCAATATATTGAAACTGTTTGGGGAAGTGGGTATAGGCTAAGAGTATAAGATATACTCTAAACCTGTATTTTTTATTTTAATGGCCTTGAGTAATACAAGTAATAAGTATTGCATACCAAACATATATATTTATCAAAGACTTTAAATCATCACATTCGAAGTTATTCATCACCTTCGGAGCTACAATATTAACGATTTCAGAAGGAGATTTAGATTCTCACCGAGATTTTATTTTTACGAAGGTAGTAATTCCTAACTTATGGAAGATGCAGAATATTCCTTCTGAAATATCGTTAAGATTTATAAAATCTATTGACTTACGAACAAATGTTCGGTATAATATAAACATAGAACATCAAGGTGATTATACCTTTAAAGTTTTTAAAATATATAGTTGTTGTATTTTATAGCAGCTTGAAGTTATAGCTAAACTGCATTTTTAAATCACCACTTTAGTGGATTATTAAAAGGCTACTTTATTAGATTATTTAATTGGGGGTAAAACAAATGGAAAAAAAGGATTTACTGGTTAAGATTAATTATTCACAAGAGGGTAATGACAGTTTAGCAATAACTTATACTGCGAGTACAGATAAAGTTAATCATTCTTCTAAGTATTTAATTTGTGGGGGAATGTATAATAGAAACGGTGGAACTATAATGTTTAAGGCTAAGAATATAGAAGAAGCTACAGAGATAGCTAATAATAATCTAGTAGCTAAGGCAAGTGCTAATAAATACGAGTATCTTAAACGGGATTATTTAATAAATAGTATACAGGAAATTAAGTTAGTTAATCCACTTTAGTGGATTAATCTACTAAAGTAGCTTGTTAATATAAATATCTAAAAGGATATTCTGAAATTAAGGAATATCCTTTATAGCGTTTAATGCAATTTCAGAAGGCATTAATATTAAATCTGAAAAGCGGATTATTATATGGCAAATTCGATATTTATGATTACAATATCCAACTGATCTACTAATGAAATAATTGTACCAACTTCGTTAGCATTAGTAGTGGTTCCTCTTTTTACGATTTTAACTTCAGGTCTTAAAGCAAAGTTAGGGAATATGTCCGTTACCACACCGATATCACCAGTGCTAAGTTTTACTAGGGTTCCAGGTGGATAAGGAACAACAGCCTTAGAAAATACTTTTACCATTTCATAATCAAATTGAGTATCACCATGGGAAAGTATATACTCTACAGCATCATTAGGGCTCATAGCTTTTCTATACGGCCTGTCGGACGTAAGCGCATCATATACATCAGCAATAGCAACAATTCTAGCGTATTTATTAATTGATTTATCCTTTATATTATCTGGATATCCGTGTCCATCCATTTTTTCATGATGTTGAAGAGCAACAATTCTAGCAGGAGCAGATATATCCAAACATCCTTTTAAATAATTATATCCTTTTGTAGTATGCTCTTTTATAATTTCAAACTCTTCATTAGTTAATGGACCAGGTTTTAAGACTATATCTTTTGGAATAAGAACTTTGCCTATGTCATGTATCAATGCACCCATACATAAGGTATAAAGCTCTTTTTGATTTAGTTGCAATTGTACACCTAATACTAGAGAGATTACAGCTACGTTTACACTATGCTGGTAGGTATAATTATCCATACTTTTAATGTCTACCAGATTAATCATTACATTTTTTTTGCTTATGATTTCATCAATTATATCTCTAGCAATACTTCCTATAGACTCGAAGTAGGCTTGTTTTTCTTTTGCAAATTTTTTTTCATTAAAATTTACATTATTAGAATATAAACTGTATTTTTCAAAGCTATAGAAGGTTTCTTTTATAGTTTTTATAGCGCTTTGGCGAAGTTCAGGTTTTATTACATCTTCAATTACAGCATTACTATATTCATCGTTAATATATATAGAATAAATTTGTAACCGTTTAATTCTTGTTAAAAAAAATTCAGTTAATATAACACCTTCTCTTAATAGGACCCTTTCATCATTATCAAATATAGTTTTAGCCAAACAATTTCCTGGCATTGCAAATTCAATTGGTACGAGTCTCATAAATACATCACATCCCAAATATAAAGAATTAATCCTATTTAGTGAATCTTTAATGGGTTTTAATATTAAA
>NZ_JAENWL010000284.1 GCF_016650095.1 Clostridium sp.
ACTTTTAACTCACTTTTATAATTTAAAGATCAATTAATTGTTAACCGTCCCTCACTTTAATCACTCTTCCCATTTTCCTCTAAATTATCACTGCAATGTTTACAAAAGTATTAAACAACCATAATCCTGGTACTTGCACAATATAAAAAAACACTGATTGTCCATTAGGTAATATGGGCAATAATAGTACAATAAATATCATGAATTGATACCTAGTAATTGAATCTGATAAATTATAGAAAAACTTTGGAAACAGATCTCTAACTATGTGAAATCCATCAAAACCTGGTATTGGAACTAAATTAAGAAAAAACAATATACAGTTTAATTGCCCTGTAATTTTTAGTATACTTACAATAATATCGTTTAGGGCACTTTGATTTTGCACAAATTTAAAAAATAATACATATAAAATCGCAAATAAAAATCCTAGAATCAAATTGGCAATTGGTCCCGCTATCGAAACTTTCAAATCGTCCTTATAATAATGTTTGTAGGCACTTGGATTTGTCTGAACGGGTTTTGCCCACCCGAAGTTCATTATTAAAATCAAAATAAATCCCATTGGGTCGATGTGAGCAATTGGATTCAACGTAAGTCTTCCTTGAAATCTTGGAGTTTTGTCTCCTAACCTATCTGCTACGATAGCATGTGCATACTCATGAAAAGTAAATGCTATTAAAATAGCTGGTATCATCAAAATCTTATATAGTATTTGTTGTGTATCCAAATTTATCCCTCCTTATATTCCTACAGGGTATGTATCATACTGTTGTATGCATCATACTGCTAATTGTTACATCCCTTGTTAAATCATCTTCCGCTTTTATTTTTTCAGATGTCTAATATATCTATTATAACAAAGTTTATCGTTATTTTGAATTGAATATTATTAAAACAACAGTGCTAACACATAAATATTTTTCTTACTCAAATCCTCTGGAGATAATTTAAAATACCGTGTAGACAGTATTTTAATATACTGTCTACACGGTATTTTATTGTGAGATTTTTTTTAAGCTGCTTTCACCACATTTGTTGTGGTAATTTTTGCATAAGTTTTGTAAATATAACCCACTTTACCATTGTAATTAACTTTATACCAAAGAGATGACTCTCCAAGCACTTTAACCACTGTGGCATATTTTAAAACTCCAAGTATATTTGAAGACGTTGATTCTGATGTTCTAAAGTTTAATCCACTTTTAGCTGTAGTTGTAACATATTTACTTCCCATAGTTACCACTGGAGCTATCTTTGTGTAAGCCCTATAAATATAACCTACAGCACCGTTGTAATTAACTTTGTACCACAAAGATGTTTCTGAAACAACTTTAACTGTTGTATTATATTTAAATACTCCAAGTTTCTTGGAAGCCACCGAACCTGCTACTCTGAAATTCAATCCACTTTTAGCTGTAATCACAACATATTTTTCTTTAATAGGTAATGCTGGTGGCGTTACCACTGGTGGCGTTACTACCGGCTGAGTTACCACTGGTGCAACCCCTGCCACAAGATTATTCTTGTCTTTAACAGATATAGCTTTAACTGCTTTTAATTCAGATACTAATGCATCCCTTATTGGAATCATAGTATCTACTGAATTTATTGCACCTGCAAAGTCAAATTTATCTCCACCTGTGAACATAAAGTCATTAGTTACTACTGTATAGGTTTTGTCCATTTCAACTGTAGTTCCATCTTCTAAGACCATAGCCGAAATTCGTTTACCAAAGTCAGCTTTTTCATCATAGTAAACTTTTACTCCGCCTATTTGAACCCATCCAATCTCTTCATTACCTATTCCATTCTCAATTACTTTCTTTAAGTCAGAACCTTTAAGTTCCATTGTAACTAAGGTATTGTCAAATGGCATAACTTCATACATGTTACCCATTGTAATATTTCCAGCAGCTAATGGAACTCTTAGTCCACCACCATTGGTTATACCAATTTGTGTACCTGCCACTTTTCTCATAACATCAGTTGTCCATTGTCCGAGGAGTGATGTTCCAGGAACAGTTTTGTCATGAGGTAATTCTATATCTGTTGTACCTAACACTTCGCTAAGTATAGGTTGTAATTCTTTAGTGTACTTATCAGCAATTGCTTTTACAGCAGGATCTTCTACTAGTGTAGTTGGTCTGTTATATAAGTTATCTACTGAAGGTACTATGCCTGCTAGTTTACCACTTTCATCAATTTTAATTGTTAACTTCCCGAGTGTTCTTCCTGAATAATATGCTTGAACTACAGGAATTCCATTAACGCTTCCACTTACTGTTTGATGACTGTGAGCTGAAATAACTGCGTCTATATTTAAAACGCCGCAAAGCTGCGTTGCTTCTCCTGTAATCCTACCATCTTTATCTTGGAAAGATCCTAAATGAGTTAACGCAATAACTACATCTGCTCCATTGTCTTTTGCAACTTTAGCCCATTCTTTTGCTGAAGCTACTGGATCTTTAAATTCTAAATCTTTAACATTTACTGGGCTAGTCTTGTATGCTGTTTCTGGTGTTGCAATTCCAACAAGTCCTATTTTAACTCCACCCTTTTCAACTATTATATATGGCTCAGCCCAAGTTACTGGTTTGCCAGTATTTTTATCGTAGATATTTGAAGCTACGAACTTGTATCCGCCTTCTTCTGCCCACTTAGCTATTTTATCAGTACCCCAATCAAACTCGTGATTTCCTACAGCTGAAGCAACTACTCCAACAGATTTCATCATTTCATTTACTGGTTCACCATAAGTTAAGTTAGACATTGCACTTCCTTGGAAGCTGTCTCCTGCTGATACTACTATAGTATTAGGATTAGTAATTTTAACTTTGTTTATTTCTCCAGCAAATTTAGCTATACCAGAGTTCTTTCCTGATTCTTCTACTGCCCCATGAAAATCATTAAATGTAAGAATATTAACTCCATTAGCTGCTAATGTATCCTCATAAGTAACAGATTTAACATTTGAAGTTCTTCCATCTGATGATTTTGGTAATTCTAATTTACCACTGTTTATTAATTTAGCTGCGAAGGCCGCTTTAGTGGCATCCATTTCATTACCAATTATTTTCCAATTATTATCTAACTCTGGAGTTATAACTCCATTCTTTTCTTCAACAATATATTTTCTTATTAAATCTCTTATACGTCCATTGTCGCCCATACTCTTAAAGGAATCAAATACTACTTGTACACCTTCCCCCTTAAATAATCCTGATTCTTCATTAAGCAGCGTTGTACTAGCTCTGTAATTATTAACTGCTAGTGTTAAAACATCTGTGTCTTTTATTTGCGATCCATCAATTTTAGTTAAATTAACTATTCTTTTCCCTGGTTCCTTTGAAACATCTACATCATACTTTACTCCTGAAAACATATCATAGTTATAATCTCTTATATTTTCATTAAAAGATACTGTTAAATCTCCTGGTTTAAAAGTATTGTAATATGTTGCTGACCACTCCATATATTTCTTTAACTGTGCTCCAGTTATTTTAAGTGTCATTAATGTATTGTCATATTTATAGATTGAAGCTGTACCAGCTTTAATTATCTTACCCTCTTTAATATTTGCAGTAGTACTAAAGCTAGCTGCTGAAGCTATATCTGCACCTGTATAAAACATTTGAACTTTGTTAATTAAATCTATCATTGCAGTATCTTTTACTTGAGCTGTTGGAATCCCTTTAATTTCTGAGGCTGGATTCAAGTCTCCGCCCTTAAGTTCTCCAATAACAACATTAGCATCTGCAATAGCTGTGTCACTATAAGGTTGTAACTTAGCTGAAAGCCCTGCATCTGCCACTACTGGTTTTTCACCTTTAGGTGATGCATACACTATATCTGATTTAGCATCTACGATAGAATACTTACCATCAGCATTTTTAGTAAGATTAATATCAATTTTTGCAAGTTGTGATGCTCCTTTATTAGGTTCAGTAATAATAACATTTCCTTCTTTAACCTCAGTTATAGTTGCATGAGCATGCCCAGCTACAATAGCAGTTAATTCAGGACAAGCTTTAGCTAGTTCTCTAGCGCTATCGCCATTTCCATACTCTGCATTTTCACCTGCATGAAGCGTTACTATCATTACATCGACTTTTCCTTTAATTTCATCAACAACTTTTCTAGTTTCTTCAACTGGATTTGTTACTGTATAACCTATTAAATTAGGCCCGTCCCATTTTGTTATGTGTGGACTTACCATACCAATAATAGCAATTTTAACCCCATCTTTTTCTATGATTTTATAAGACTCACCTAAGGATTTGCCGTCTTTATCAAAAACATTTCCACAAAGAACTGTTCCAGTGAATTTTGATGAAATACTCTGTAATACTGGTATTCCATAGTTAAATTCATGGTTTCCAAAGGACCAAGTGTCATATCCCATTTCATTCATTCCAAGTACCATTGGGTGAATTGCATCGTTATTAAATAATGATGATGAATTATCTTGAATAGTGTCACCATTATCCACCAAAATAGTATTCGGATTTGCTTTTCTTAACTCTTTAATAATTGTCTGTAGCTGAGCCATACTTCCTGATGTGTCTGGTGCGTTAACCGCATAGTCATATGGTAAAAATCTACCGTGCATATCACTAGTCGCTAGTATTTGTATGCTGGTTTCACTGCTTTCTGCTGCTAAAACATTAGCTGGACCGAAAAAAGTTAGAACCATCATTAATGTTAATAACCATGCTGTTAATTTTTTACCTTTAAAATTATTAAACAAATAAAGCCCCCCCATTCATTAATATTAGGTCCATACTATAATTTTCATATAAAAGTATATTGTTGATTATATGTAACTCATACTCCGCACAATAGATTTAAAAATCCATGTATTTGTTTTAAATATCTTTTTTAATATGTATTGCATAAAATTTTCAAAAGTGGCTGTGAGTTTTCGTAGTCACTTTTTATATCTTTGATAA
>NZ_JAENWL010000029.1 GCF_016650095.1 Clostridium sp.
AATATGATGAAAATGATGCCTATGACCGCTAAAGAGGATTCAGGGGAATAGTTTCTTACTTAGATACAGATAAAGTTCTATAGTTATAACCCAATACTGTACTTAAAATGCCCTATAGAATAGACTTTTTTTATTTGTCTAATCTACAGGGCATATTTTGCAGTAAATGATATTCATTTACTGGGTTTTATTTACGACAATGCTTTAGGCATCTGTATAAACAAAACAGCAATTTAAAACTAATAATTCCCTTTCTTACAAAAAATATAGTGAAAATACAGAAAAGTCAATATTCGCTAGAACATATTAGAAAAATACGAATATCCTTTATTTAACAAAATATTTTATTCAAATATCACTTGTGATGCCGATAACGAATCAAACATATCTTCTTCCCCATGAGCTAGAATTATTTGTATTGAAGTTCCAAATAGAGTCCCTAGTACCATTTTAGACAATGCTTTCGAAGAATAACTTTTGAACTTCTCTTTATTTGAATGGTTGTTTACAATGTATTTTTCAATTAAGCTAGATAAACTATTGAAAAGATTATTAACAAGCTCTTTTAATGGTACTGACCAAAGCGCCATACTAGTCAAATCAAAAAGGATTTTGAATAAGTTAGGATTATTTCTTAACATTCCCTGAAAATACTTTATTAAACAAGATATCTTTTCATTTTCTGATTGTCCATTTTTTAAGTTTTCCTCTATTTCGCTCAAATATTGCCCAGCTAGCATTTTTATCACTTCTGTAAATAGCCCTTCTTTATTTTTATAATAATAATTTAATTGACTTAATACCACACCTGCTTCACCTGCAATATCACGCAGGGAAACATTCGCATAACCTTTTGAAGATATACATATAAATGCTGCATTGAGTATTCTTTCAGGTTGACTAACATTTTCAAATTCATTATTCATATAATACTCCCCCTGTTCTTAATTTCTAACGAATATATTATCAAATAGTAAATCTTAACGCTAAAACATTTAAATCATACTTATTTCGCTTCCCTATCTTTACCAATAAAAGTAACGCATAGCATTCCGGGTCCTGTATGAGTACCTATAATTGGACCAACATAATTAATAGTTATATCTTTCACTTTAACTTCACTCATTATTAAACTTTTTAAATGCTCTGCATCCTCTAAACAATCTCCATGACTAATAAAAACATGCTGCTGCTCAGGATTTATGGCCCTATCTTTGAATTCTTTTAATAAGGTCCTAACAGATTTTTTTGCTCCCCTGATTTTTTTCACAACAGTGAGCTTTCCATTCTTATCCATGATTAAAACAGGTTTAACTCCTAATAAAGCACCAAACGTCGCACTTACAGCCGAAATCCTTCCACCTCTTTTTAAATGATCCAGACTATCGACAATAAACCAGTGGTTGACCTTAAGTTTATTATCTTCAATCCAGTTAACTATATCTTCCTTAGATCTCCCTTGCTTCAACATTTCACATGCATAAGAAACTATAAGTCCTTGCCCTGCGGTGGCACTTTTTGAATCTATAACAGTTATATCTGCATCCTTGTTTTCTTGTAATATTATCTGTCTAGCTAAAATAGCATTATTACAAGTTTCACTTAAACCAGATGAAAATCCTATGTATATTATAGAGTAACCGGCTAAAATATATTTTCTAAAACACTCTTCAAACTTATAGGGCGTAATCTGCGCTGTAGTACATACTTCAGCTCTGCGCAGCTCATCATAAAATTGCTTATAACTTATTGAAGCACCAAAATTGTCTTCATAATCCTTCCCTTTTAAATTAAAATAAAATGGAATAACTGGAATTTTATTTTCTTCTATGTATTCGGCTGAAAGGTCACAGTTAGAATCAGTCACAATTAATGTTTTCACTTCAAATTCCCCTACTTTCCTTTGAATATGTAGTAATTTATTAAACTATCACATACCTTTTTAATTTAATTCGGACATCTGTATTGAACTAAAAGTTTACTACTTTACTAATATTTAGTCAAGTAGCAAACTTTTAGTTCATAGTGCTTTAGGGAATGCAATAGCTGTCCTGAAATATCCTGATATTATAAGCTTTGCTCAAACTCTTTTTTTATCTTAGATAACAAATCAGCATCTGTGATAACATCGTATCCTGTGCACGCAAGTGCCATAGCCCCTATAAATAAAGCTTCATGAGCCTGCTGCGTAATTGTTGCTTTAGCCATTTCCTCAGTATGTAACTTCAATTTTGAGTTTCCTATTCCTATCAAAGGATGTATAGATGGCACAACGTAACTTACATTTCCCATATCTAAAGAGCCAATACTCTCTGATGGATTAATATCAGTAATGCCTAGTTTTCGCAAATTATTATTAAAAGACTCTGATAAATTCTTATTTGTATTCATATCATCAAAGGGCATTTCATATAAGCTAACTTCCAAACTTGCCCCAGTCATAATTGCTGCCCCACTCGCAATATTTTTCACCTTTTGAACTACTTCATTCAAGTAACTCTTTTTCAGGGCCCTTACATAGAATTTTGCAACAGCCTTGTCTGGTACTATATTAGCAGCGACACCACCTTCACTGATAATTCCATGCATCCTTACATCAGACGTAACATGTTGTCTCAGAGCATTTACTCCATTAAACATTAATATAACCGCGTCCAGTGCATTAATTCCGTCTTCAGGTGAACTTGCTGCATGACTTGACTTTCCTGTAAACTCAAACTTTAGTGCTTGCATTGCCAATGATGATCCACTTTCGCAAGTTTTACCATATGGATGCATCATCATAGCAACATCAACATTATCAAATACTCCTTGCGCTACCATATCAGTTTTCGCGCCATTCGTTTCTTCCGCAGGGGTTCCATAAACTTCTATTTTCCCACCGACTTGGCCTATCACCTTACTTAATGCTATAGCAGCCCCAATACTAATTGTGCCTATCATATCGTGACCACATCCATGCCCTATTCCTGGTAAAGCATCATATTCACACAAAAAAGCAATAGTCGGACCTTTTACATTGCTGTTATATACCGCTTTAAATGCAGTTTCTCTGTTTGCTATACCAATTTCAATTTCAAAAGAATGTTCTGATAATAGTGATGTTAACTTTTCTACAGCTTTAAATTCTTCGTTACCAAGTTCTGGATTATGATAAATGTAATCATTTATTTCCCATAGTCTTTCTTTTATATTTTGAACTTCTATCATGATTTGATTTTTCATTTTGTTATACTCCTTTTCTCCATTCATGTTTAATGAACTTTTTCCAAAAATACTTAAAAGAGATAATTTATTTGTTTTATTAGACTCCAATTTTATATAATGAATAATTACTATTATTCTTTTGAAAGGTTTAATAGAAAGGAAAACAATCAAACTGCATAAAAATACTAACACTTATGCATATGTTAACAATATATGTAAATATTTATTTATTAAGATTAATGAAAATATTATGTTTATTATAGATTAATAGCGCTTCTATGTCAATAAACATGTAGTATAGTTAATAAAATTATTTAGATAAATTTTACATTTACTCAAGATATCTTTTTATGTATTATTATGCATACCTATCTTATATTTCAACGACAAAAAACTACCGGAATATATCCAGTAGTACCCCAGTATAAACTTAAAATCCATAATCAATATCTATAAACATAAGCTCTTCCATTTCAGACATACTTTTTAATATAATCTTCTACATCTTCAAGATTCTCAAGATAATAGACACTGTTCAATTTTGCTGATAACTCTTTTCCCTCTAGTCTTAATGACTGCCCCCCAATGATATAATTGATAAGTGTAATTTTCTAAAATCTTTCATTACTCTGCGACATTCAACCCTATCACCTTTTAAAAGAACGTTAAAAGAGGCATATTCGTATTTTTTTAAATACTTATTCTATGTAAAATTCTACACTTTACATAGACTTCCTTTATAAATACAATAAAATTTCACTATAATTATATATTTTTACTAATAATCAATATATAAGCATTATTAACACTAAATTCTAGATATATCATAGACAAATTAATAATATTGTTTTATCATTAACTTTGTATATCAAGTTTTAATTTATAAGATAAATAGTAAATTGTAAATAAGAAAGAAATTAGAAATATCCATGTGACTTCTTTTAAATTAGCCATTACAACAGATAATTTCTAATAAAATTACGATTGCTGGGGGCATACTATGAGTGATACAATTAAATCAAAAATTGACCTTTTAAGACCTAAACTTCCATTTATTGTAAAGGAAATAAATGATAGACAATATATCATTCAACCTGAATTTAATAAATATGGTGTAGCAGGTATTCTACATGCGTTAGAGGAGTTAATTAAGCTAAATAATAAATCTATTATTTATTTATGTGAAAAAATGAAACATTTCAGTGTTTCTCCTGGCAATTACCAGAAGCTTTCACACCTTAACAACGAGGTAATCAATATACAAAGGGAACTATACAAGAAAAATGCAATTATTTCCGACTTAATAAAGACCAAAGAATCATTGAATATTGAACTTGAAACTCTTAATACAACTAAGGATAGGATTTTCTCGATAATTGGTCATGATTTACGTGGTCCCTTAGCTAATATAATACAAAGTGTAAATATGATAGTAATTGATAATGGGGTAGGAATGCCTAAAGAGAAGATAGCAACCTTCTTTGATTTAAACAAAAATAATGTTATTTGGGGCACTAAAGGTGAAAAAGAAACAGGTTTTGGTCTGGTGCTCTGTAAAAAACTTATAGAACGGAATGGTGGTCTAATTTCCGTATTAAGTCAAAATGGAAAAGGCTCAGAATTTGCTTTTACGATTCCTTTGTCAAAGACAGAAGTATTTTTGTAAATCGGTGCTGACAGATCACTTTTTCCTTACACATATGAACAATATTGTAATGAAAGTATTAAATGGAAATATTTTTGCTTATGCTATAATGCTTATCATTGAGGGTGCTTTAGTTGGAGTAACTCAGTTATTTGTATCAAGGATGTTTTACAAAAGACTTTTAGCATCATTATACGAGGGGTGAAGATTAATGAACAATCAAAATATATGTATAGATTTAAGACATAAACTTCATGAAAATGCTGAAATTTCAGGAAATGAAAACAAAACCATGGATATATTAAAAGATTTTTTAAGAAAAAATACAAGTTTTAATATAACTCAGAAAGATGGATATTTCATTGCTGAAAAAATAACAAGTAAAAATGCAATGAATATTGCCTTTAGAGCCGACATGGATGCAATTCCTTTGCTAGAAACTACAGATATTAAATATAAATCCAATAATACCGTAGCAGCTCATAAATGTGGCCATGATGGGCATTGTGCAATACTTGCAGGATTAGCTCTGGCAATAGAAGAAAATCCAATAGATCATAAGAATATTTTTTTAATATTCCAGCCCTCTGAAGAAGTTGGAGAAGGCGCTAGAAAAATAGTTGAGGATGGTTTTTTAAAAGAAAATAAAATTGATGAAATATATTCACTCCATAACATTCCTGGTTATGATATAGGAACTATTCTTTATAAAAGAGATGTATTTGCTTGTGCCTCAAAAGGAATTATAATTACTTTGAAAGGGAAGCCATCTCATGCAGCTTATCCGGAGTTTGGTATAAATCCATCCTATGCAGCTGCTGATATTATTAATTTTTTAAAAGATAGTACTAAATCCAGTGTTTTCAAAGGAATGGTTCTTTGCACTATCGTAAATATCAATATTGGAGAAAGGGCCTTTGGAACTGCAGCAAGTTTAGGTGAAATTATGTTAACAGTACGTGGAGAAAATGAAGATGATTTAATGGAACTTCAAACCCATATATTAAAATTTGTTGAGAAGTGTTGCGATCAGCATAAAATAGAATATAAAATAAATTTTTCTGATGAGTTTCCTGAGACAAGAAATCATGATACATGTATTAATAAAATATTGGAGATATGTAAAACTAATGGTTATAGTTATGAAGAACTTAAATATCCATTTAGATGGTCTGAAGATTTCGGATATTATCTTAAAAATATAAAGGGTGCAATGATTGGCCTAGGTGATGGTAAATTACATCCCCAGCTTCATACTGCTGATTATGATTTCCCAGATAGTATTATTAAAACAGGGGTGGATATTTTTTATAGCATTGCAAAATCAGAATAAAAGCGGCTCTCCTTTATTAATTGCAACTTTCGATTCGCTATTCCTAAAAGGTGTAAATAGTGATAGAATTATATAAAAAAGTTTAATTCTGTTTGGAGGAATTAATATTGGATAATTCAACATTAGATAAAGAAAATTTCGAAAAATTGGTAGATTTGACTCCACAAATATTATGTATCGCTTACTTTGATGGCAAGGTTAAATATGCAAATCCAGCTTTTAATAATGTTTTTGGGTACAGTAATGATGAAATAGAAAAGTTAAATCTATTTTCTATTGCACATCCAGATGATAAAAATAGTCTTAATAATGTATTATTAAGAGCACATAAAGAGAAACAAGATGTTTTAAATTTAGAATATAGACATAAATGCAATGATGGAAATTTCAAATGGATTTCATGGAATATAAAGTTTGATTGGGATGAAAAACTTGTCTATGGAGCTGGCCATGATATTAGTAATAAAATAGATCTAGAGCAAACAATATATGAGAGCAATGAAAAATTAAAGGCAATTATTGAAAATATATCTGAGGCATTGTTCATTTCCGATAAGGATGGTAATTATACTACATTTAATAAATCAGCTAGGGATATGTTTCCTTCTACATTTCATAATTTTAGTAAAATAGGAGATAGTCTTCATGAAAATAAATATTACGATATTTCTGACAATTTAGTCAAACATGAAGATATGCCAGGTTTCAGGATATTAAATGGTGAGAAAATATCTAAATATAGACTAATGAAAATTAATAATAATACTACTTTTTATGATATAAATGCTGTTCCCATTTATGATGGTGATGGGAATTTTATTTCTGGAATACAATGTTGGAATAATGTTACAGAAACTGTATTACATGAAAAAATACTTCAAAGTCAATTTGACATTCTTCACAAGACGATTGATACCCTTGATTTACCATTTATAGAATTATCTTATCCGTGTTTTAGTGTCCTAGACATAAATCAAAAGGCATTAAATATTATAGAAGGATTAAAGCCTGAAATGAACTCTATTGATATTGTTAAAGGTCAAAAATATACAGATATTATTACTGATTTTGATGAAAATGACATGTTTAACCATTTTAAAATGATGAAAGAGATAAAGGAAACATCATTTAACAAATATACGGAGTTAATTGTATTTGGCAAAAAAACATTCGTAAATGTACTATATCAGCCAATACTAGGACTTGAGGGTGACATTCAGCAAGTAATAGCAATTATAATTGACATAACTAAAGAAACTAGCGCTAAACTTGAACTAGAAAAAAACCTCCAAATGCAGGAAGAATTTTTTAATAACATTGCACATGAACTTAAAACTCCGTTAAATGTTATTTTTAGCATCACTCAATTATTTGACTTATACATAAAAGATGGTTCCTTAATAGAAAATCAGGATAAGCTTGAGAAGTATATTAATGTTATAACGCAAAACTGCTATAGACAATCAAAATTAGTAAATAACTTATTGGACTTATCCAAAATTGAATCTGGTTGTTTTAAATTACACTTGTCCAATAATAATATAGTTAATGTTGTTGAGGGTATTGTTCAATCTGTATCGGAATATGTTGAGAATAAAGGATTAAAGATTGTTTTTGACACCAACATTGAGGAAAAAATTGTTGCTTGTGACCCTATTAGTATTGAAAGAATAATGTTAAATCTTATTTCCAATGCAATTAAATTTTCTATGACAGGAGATGAAATACTCATAAATATACTGGATAAAGGTGATTGGACTTCAATATCTGTAAAAGATACTGGCATAGGTATTGATAAAGATTATCTAGACGTTATATTTGAAAGATTCAAGCAGGTTGATAAGTCACTATCTCGAAATACTGAAGGAAGTGGGATAGGTTTATGCCTTGTTAAATCAATTGTTGAACTACATGGTGGAAGGATTAGCCTGGAAAGTGAGATAGGTAAAGGCAGCAAATTTACAATAGAATTCCCTAACAGAATAGTAGAAGTACCATATAGTAGAAATGAAAATAACATGGTAAGAAGTAAAATTGAAACAATAAATATTGAGTTTTCTGATATTTATACATAATATTTTAGTATAAGAATTATTTATTTACTCTTATAATAAATATAAATTTCTTATATATTCCTTCTATTTGCTTGGTATTATAAAGACTATAAAAAAAAGAAGAATCATAGTGATTTCTTCTTTTCACATTTATTCAAATTTAATGAAGTTGTAAATTAAGTAGTCTTTCTTTCTACTAGACTTATAGGCAGAACATTTTCTAACTTTACTTCATTATGTTTTATTTGATTTATTAGTAAGCTTACTGCTAATTCTGCCATTTTCTCAATAGGTTGTTTTATGGTAGTTAATGGTGGAATAATCATACGAGCAATATTAATATCGTCATAGCCTATGATTTTTAAATCTTTAGGAATTTCTTTGCCTATTTCATTTGCTACATGAAGAATTGACGCTGCAATCATATCACTACTTGCAAAAACTCCATCTATATCTGGTTCCTCAGCAAATAACTTATAGGCTAACTTTTCATAGCTTTCAAATATATCTAATTTTGCCTCCACAATAACATACTCTACATTTCTCTTTTTAACTATATCCATAAAGGCTTTATACCGATTATTCGCTGGAGTATTTAACTCTAAAGGTCCACTAATATGAACTATTTTCTTACATCCCTTATCTATTAGAAGATTGGTAGCAAGTACTCCACCATTATAGTTATCCGATGTAACATAAGGTATCCCTTGTGAAAAATTCCTATCTATAGCTACTATGGGAAGTGTAGGAACTAGATAATCCGATGTTTCTAATGTATGGCTTCCCATAATGATTCCATCGACTTGATTTCTCTTTAACATTTCCACATATTCTCTTTCCTTTATTGTATCTTGGTATGAATTGCATATCAAAACCTTATACTCTTCTTTATAAGCATAATACTCTATAAACCTTGTAAGTTCAGCAAAAAAAGGATGGGCCACATTAGGGACAATAAGTCCAATAAAATTAGATTTTTTTCTAAATAATGATCTAGCCAATTCATTAGGTTGATAATGGAGTGCTTCTATAGCTTCATTAACTTTCTTTCTAGTTGCGTCGCTTATATATCCTCTGTTGTTTAATACTCTAGATACCGTAGTTACTGTAACCCCTGATTCTCTAGCCACATCCTTTATTGTTGCCATAATATACCTCACTTATCTCTTATCGTTGCCATAATTATAGTATTTTAATGCTAATTTGTCTAGCGGTTAATTAATTGGACTGCAAAACTCTATTTACAACATTTGTTATGGCTTTTACATAATACTCAGCAGTTTTATCCCAGGTAAATTTACTTTGAACCCTATAGATACCTTGCTTTTTATAGTACTCATAATTATCTAGCACCTCCAAGATTCCTTTTGAAATATCTTCTGAGTCGAATACATCTATTAAAACACCATATTCAATCCCATCTTCGTAGAGTACTTCACTTGGTCCACCATACTTTGTAACTACTGCAGGAAGTCCGCAATTCATTGCTTCGATGGGAGCTAATCCAAAAGGTTCATATACTGCTGTTAAACAAAACACTGATTTTCGTCTTGCAAGTTCTCGGAAACAAGCTGCAAGCTGTGCCTGTCCATTTATACTAAACATAGAAACCTTACCTTTTAAATTATAATTATTTATTACTTCCATAATTTCATCTAATATCTTTTTCTCTTCTTGTTTTACACTTGAGTAGTCTTCAAAAACATTTTCTATGCCTCTTAAAGTAATCACTAAATTTGCCTCATCATTAAGCTCTTTGTTATTTGCAAAAGCTTTAAGAAGAGCTATGTGATTTTTCTTAACATCTAGTCTACTTGATGCTACTATTGCTGGAAGTTCTCTTCTGTTTTCGTCCAAATCTCTTTCAAACATGGATTTTACGAAACCTTTAATATATTCTTCCTGACTATTCTTCACTGTAGCACTAAACACAACGGTATTTGCTCCTGGAGGTGCTACTATATATTTTTCAGGATTATTAAAATCTCCTGCACCCTTATACGCATCATGTTTATATTGTTCATCTCTTTCCTGAGATGTAGATACAAAAATTATTGACGAATCTAGCATCGCAGTTCTTTCACCTGCTATTCTTTTTATAAATCTATATTTATTATCCATTTCAATAATATTATTTTCATTAATGAATAGTTTATCCATCTTTTGAGCTCCGAGGGAATGTCCTGTGAAGGAGAAAGGAATACCTGTTTTAATTTTAAATAATGCTCCTGAGGCTCCTCCATCTCCATAATGCGTCGTTACAAATTCAGGCAGGCTTCCCTCTTCATTATAGAAATTGATTATATTATCCACCCATTCATTTAAATGTTCCCAGAGTTTTTCTTTAACTAGGAATCCATCCGGGCCACAAGGAATTCTAATTATCCTAACATTTTTTATGTTTTCATAATAGTCTAAAGTTTCTTTAAACTCTGGCCATTTATCATCAACTATTTTTCTAGTTATTATATCTATTTGGTGGCCCTTTCTTGCCATTGCTGTCGCAACTTCCTTCACATAAACCAATTGCCCACCAAAATCCGGATGCTCTGTCCAATAAGAGTCGTTTTTATCAAAATTCCCTTGAGGATTAAAAAAAGTAATATGCATATTATCACTCCCCTTATATTTACTATAAATTATATATATTCACTATTTCTTCAATAGTAGGAAGCTCTACTATTGCTCCTGTATACTTTAGCTTGTAGGCACTAACGGCTGAGCCAAGTTGCAGTGCTTTTGTTATGTTATATCCCTTTACTATTGCCGTATAAAACCCTGACCAAAAAGCATCACCAGCACCAGTAGTATCAACAACATTATTAGCCAAAGTATTTATTTTTAATGTCTCTTTCCCATTAGAAATAATAGCACCATCTTTCCCAATGGTCATTATTACTAATTTTACACCGAGCTCTAAAAATTTATTGATTTGATTTTCACAATTATCCACTCCAAAAATTCTCTCTGCATCATCTTCTGAAGGTTTTATTATATCAACCATTCCAATAATAGATTTTATATACTCTACTCCTTCGCCCTTTTCATCCCAAATCATTGGATGATAATTGGGATCAAAGCATATTAGTGCACCATTTTCTCTAGCTACCTTAATAGCCTTTTCTATGGTACTTCTTGATGGCTCCTTTGATATCGGCCAGCTAGAAAAGTGAAGAATCTTAGAATTTTTAATTGCCCTTTCCAACTTTTCGTTATAATGCAAGTGAAAGTCTGCGTCTCTATAAAATATAGGAACAGGACTCGCCTTACTTTTTGTTATAAATACCATGCTCGTTGCGTTTTCAGTAACTTCAACACATTCTGTTGATATTCCAGAATTTTTCAATGTATTTATGAGAAATTTTCCAAAACCATCATCACCAACGGAGGAAGCCACTATAGGGTTTATTCCAAGTTTCTTTACATTTATAGCTATATTAGAGGGAGATCCCCCAAAATATCTACTATAGTCATTACATTCAAAGTTATCTCCATATTCCTTAGATATCATATCTATTAGTATCTCGCCAATAGTTAGTATATCTATACTTTTATCTCTAAATAATATTTTTTCTCCAAGTTCAAACATTTCTTTCCTCCAAAGCATAATTTATTAGATTTATAGCATAAATCATAAGGCTTTAATTTTATATTTTTTTATGAACTTCATTCTCTTTTATATCCCATTTATGAAAAGTTACTACCTTGCATTCTCCTTTCGAAAATAGTTTTATCTTATTTGATAAAGCACTTGGATATATTCTTGCTGTCATCGTTTTTTGTCCATGGTTTATAAATACTTCTACAGAAGATTTGTCCACAAAAATTCTAAGTTCAAGCTCATTCTGAGTTAAATATACTTCAGTGCTTCTTTTACCTTTAGGGCCTTTACCTGATTTATCCCTATTAAATGTAAAAAGGTTATTTTCAGTATCATATGTTAAAATGGTTTCTTCATCGTTACCTACTCTCAGCTTTATTCCAAAGTCACTAGCTTCTATAGGTTTAAAAGTTACCACAATCTCATAACTATCTCCTATTGCATCTAGCTCTATTTCATCTTTCAATAAAATATTTTCTAAACTAAATTCATTTCTTCTATAATCTTTTATTTCTTCAATAGGTTTAAAACATAACTTGCCATTATTAAAAAACATCTCTCTTGGCAGTGTCATAGCCCCTGTCCAATTATGTCCCTGGGTTGATGTAGGCATTTCTGTTTCCCACATATCCATCCAGGCAACAATTATTCTTCTTCCCTTTGGGTCCTCAATTGTTTCAGGTGCATAAAAATCAAAACCATAATCTACAGGATAATAGTCTTTAAATATAAACTCACCTTTTTCTGTATTTAACTTCCCCAAAATGTAAATACTTGAGTGTAGATTATGATAGTTAAGCCCTTCTTTTTTCATATACTGAGGAGATACAATAAGTATATCTTTTCCATCTAAATTAAATATATCTGGGCATTCCCATACCTTTCCCATATCACTATTGCCTTTAGCTAGAACATTTACATATTCCCATTTAATTAAATCTAGTGACTTATACAGCAAAACTTCCCCATTTCCAAAATTATCTATTGAACCTAAAATCATATAATAGTCTTTCTCTAATTTAAAAACCTTTGGGTCCCTTATGTCTTTCGTGCTAGCTTCGCCATGAATTTCATTTGTATCTAGCACAGGGTTACCACTATATTTTTCAAAATTTATTCCATCCTCTGAGTATGCATAATTTTGAACCTGCTTGTATTCCTCTTTACTCTTTCCAGTACATATATGACCGGTGTATAATATGCACAGGTTCCCATCCACTATAATAGAGGTTCCAGAAAAACACCCATCTTTATCAAAATCCCTATCTGGAGCCAATGCAATAGGAAGATAGTTCCATTTAATTAAATCTACACTTACAGCATGGCCCCAATGCATTGGTCCAACGCAAGCTTTATAGGGATAGTTCTGATAAAATAAATGATACTTTCCTTTATAAAATACAAATCCATTAGGGTCATTTATCCATCCATATTCGCCCATTAAATGATAATTTAATCTATATTCACTATTTATCCTATACTTATTATTTTTAATAAACACATTTGCCTCTTTTATCTTATCTATTATCATTTAAAATGCCCCAATCTAATAGTTATTTTATAGAACCTTGCAATACTCCACCTATAATTCCCTTTTGAAGGAATAAGTAAATTATTAATACAGGAAGTATTGATAACATTAACCCCGCCATTGATAAACCATAATTTACACTATACGTACCACTGAAATAGTAAGTAGATAATTGTAATGTTCTCTCTTCTGAGCTTATGAGTACTAGTGAAGGCAATAAGAAGTCATTCCAAATCCACAATACATCAAGTGTTACGATAGTCATAGTTGTAGGTTTCATAAGTGGAAATACAATTTTCCAAAAAGTTTGAAGTCTTGTAGCACCATCTATCATTGCAGCTTCTTCTAATTCCAGTGGTATACTTTTGATAAATCCATGATACATAAATACGGCTAGTGAAACTCCAAAGCCTAAATACATATACATAAGTGCCCATTTGCTATTAAGCATTCCTATAGACCCATAAATTTTTACAAGTGGTATCATTATTGCTTGGAATGGCATAATCATAGATATAACCATCAAGAAAAATAAATATTTGGTTATTTTCCATTTTCTCCTTACCATTATATAAGCAGTCATAGATGCACAAATTATTATTATAGCAACACTAACAACTGTTATTATAAGTGTGTTAATAAAGGCGTTGGAATAGTTCATAACTTTAAAAGCTTCAATATAATTATCAAAACTAAAACTAGCTGGTAATGCCAATGGATTAGCAGTTACATCCTTACTTTCTTTAAATGAATTTACTACAACAAATATAAATGGCACTAAATACAAACATAACAAACCACATATAACTATAGTTTTTATTATACTAGCTATTAATTTTTGTTTTTTCATTATGCTTCTACCTCCATCTTCTTAGTTATACTCACTTGAATTAATGTTATCGTTGCAACAATTATAAATAAGATAAGTGCTTCTGATTGCCCAACACCATATTGTTGCGATAAAAATGCTTTGTTATAAACGAACATTGATACTAATTCAGTAGACTGGAAAGGTCCTCCCCCAGTAAGTGCAAGATTTACTTCATAAGCCATAAATCCCCTTTGTAAACTTAAAAATAGGCAAACTGTGAAAGAAGGAACCATCATTGGCAGTATTATACTTTTCATTTTTGTGAATCCATTTGCACCGTCTATACTCGCTGCTTCTAATATATCTTTAGGAACATTCATAAAACCTGCCACATATATTATCATCATATAGCCTGAATACTGCCAAACTGTTACAATAACTATACTCCAAAAGGCTTTAGTCGGATCTGCCAGCCAAGAAGTTGAAAGAAATGCAACATCAAAATTTTCTCCAATATATACTAATATATTAGAAAATACAAACTTCCATATAAATCCAAGAATAATTCCACCTATAAGATTAGGTGTAAAGAATCCTGCTCTATAGATGTTCTGTCCTTTCATTCCAGTTGTTAATACATATGCCAGTAAAAATGCTATTACATTTGTAATTATTACGGTTGCAAGTACATACCATCCTGTGAGCTTCAATGAATCCCAAAACGCTGAATCTGTAAATACTGCTATATAATTTTCAAAGCCAACAAATTTTTGAATATCTGATAGCCCATCCCAACTTGTAAAAGTTAAATAAATACCGTATATAAATGGTATAATCATGACTGTTAAAAATGCAAATGTGCTTGGCCCTGCATATATGCCAAAAGTTTTAAATTTTCCCCAAAAACTCTTTTCATTTCCCATTCTCCCCACTCCTCCTATAAGAATATTTAGTTACTTTTTATTTAATAACGGATACGCGAAATACGCCCATCCGTTATTATGTTATATAATTAATTATTTAGTTATTTGATACTTTTCCAGTAATTTTGAATCTCAGTAGCTAAAGCTTTTTTGTCACTTTTGCCAGCAAGATATTTCTGCATTGAAGCTCCAAGTTTTGCCCAATGATCTCCTGGTAATGTTGTAATAGTTGGTATAGTCTTCTTATCAGTTAAATATTGCTTTACTGATTTTCCAAGTGGATCTTTTATTTCTAGTTTAATATTTGAGAAGGCAGGAACTAAACTACATTTATTAACTAAAGCATCTTGACCTGCATCGCTATAAACTAGCCAATCTAAGAATTTTTTTCCTGCTGCTTGTTGATCTGCATCATTGTTCTTTATATCAACACCTATATATTTTGCTGATCCAGCATATATTTGTGAATTACCATAATCTGCTGCATTGTTACTTATTGGCACTGGTATAAAACCATATTGTCCATCAGCCGTATCAAATTTTTTAATATCTGGCCATGCCCAGTTTCCCATAAACCAGAAACCTACTTCACCTTTACCTATATGTTCAGCTGCTTTTTCATATACTCCAGCCAGTGGAGATTTTTTATCAATGTTATTAGCTTTTAAAAGATCAAAAGTTGTCATTAATCCATTAAATACAGTATTAGTATTTAAATCAGTTTTCCCAGTTTTTAACTCTCCTATAAACTTTTCTGCTGATCCAGCTTCTTTTGATTGAGCTAAATATACTGATGGCAGATAATGTGCTCCCAGGGACCAATCCATTGGAGAGAGCGCCATAGGTGTTACCCCTGAAGCTTGTACTTTTGCAAATGCTGTTTCCAAATCTTTAGTAGTTTTAATAGTAGTTGGGTCAACTCCGGCCTTGTCCAATACTACTTTATTGTATACTAGTCCATATCCTTCAATTGCGAGTGGAAATGACATTACCTTCCCATCTACTGAACCCGCGTCTAATGTTCCTGCAGATGCATCTGCAACCCATTTTTCAGCTGAAAGATCTGCAAACTTGTCCGCAACTTTAGGAATATCATTTGGATCAAGCATAGCTAAAGTAGGTGCATTTCCAGCTGCATACATAGTAGATATCTTTTGGAATGGTGAAGCCCCTGCAGCTACTGGAATAATCTCTACCGTTATATTAGGATTTTCTGCTGTAAAAGCCTTTGCTGCATCTTCTAATTGAGTCAGGATTTCTCCCTTTGTGTTAAGCATTGTAATCTTAACCGCTTTATCTGTAGCCGTAGTTGGTGCCGCTGCAGTATCCTCAGTATTTGCTTTAGTGCCACACCCCGCTAATAAACTTGTAGCTAGTGCAATCGTTATAAGTAGTGATAGAATCTTTCTTCTTTTCATTTTTACCCCTCCATATAATTTTTTTAATTATACCTTCATTATGAAAACCTTTACTCTGTAATCTAATAATAGTCTGTATTTTATTGTATGTCAAGCGGTTAACATATATTCTTTATATTTATTTTCTATAAATGTA
>NZ_JAENWL010000399.1 GCF_016650095.1 Clostridium sp.
CAATTCTACCTCGCTAACTTTCTGTCTACGCTTAAAATGTTACGTTACCGCAACATCTCTAAGACTCGATACAACGCGATTTGCTAAATCTTACCTTGACAGGATTCCCACCCGCTAGAATATACGCCCTGTCGGGACGCATCATGAATGGTTGCCGTACCCCAAAACAGGATACTTCTTGAAGCCAAAAAATTAGGCCTAAACATAAGTTATTCTTCAAGGTTAGCATAACTTTTACCAGTAGAATAAAGTATTTTCATGACTAACTATGCCGAAAAAGTTAGCCTTTCTTTCTTATCGTCTTTTTACCGTAATCTTTTGCGGATGTATCTTAAATTTTAGTTACCTCCAAAGGGGTATTTACTGACTAATAATAAAAGCTGGCATATAGCGTATTTGCTATGCCAGCTTTTTTAATTAGTTCTAAATCCTTATCTCGTGTAGAAGTTCTTCAGACAAAAGTAAACTTATTGAGCCTATCATTATCTCAATATTGGTAATGTAGATCCTCCAAAGGGCATTATCAAAACTTCAGCATCCTTGCCTTGTTCTTCAAAAGCCTTATCTACTGCATCTTGCACATCACTAAAAGGTTCCATAAATATTTTTTTTACAAATTCTGCTTCCATTTCAGAAACTAAAAATATTTTTGAATCTTGTAGAACCATTGCAATTGCTGCTGCTTTATGTCCTCCAAGTTCAAAGTTCTTTTGTATATCCTCTATTAAGTTCTCAGGAAAAGTTGCTCCAAGCATCCATCTTTCAAATACCTTTTCACCTAATCCTTCTACACAGGAAGCTACTAAAATTATAATACCTCCCTTTTTAACTGCATGTTTTGCATTATCTAATGCTTTTTGAGACTGATACATGTTAATATCTTTTGGGTATCCACCTGGAGTGGTAATGACTATATCTGCTTTACTTTCTATTACTATTTTATTAGCTACATCTAAAAACTTGCATCCTTCTCTGTGAGCCTTGATATAATGTCCTGCTACTGCTTTTATTATTTGTTTCTTTTTATCCAAAACTACATTTACAATAAAATCTATAGGACAGTACTCAATTGCCTCCTCCAAATCCTGTCTAACCGGATTAGTATCCAAGTTTCCAGTTTTAGCTTCTGACTCAGCCATTCTACTGTGGTTTGCTTGAATAGCCGCTCTAGTGGAAACTCCAGGCATAATTGCCTTTGCACCACCACTATATCCAGCAAAATAATGATATTCAATGTTTCCAAGGCATATTCTCATATCTGCCTCAGCTACTTCTGTAAAAACATCTATTGGGGTTCCACGTTTTGTGAAGCCTAAATGCTTAAAATTATTTGGATTGCTGTCTATACATCTAATTCTGTTATATACCTCTTCACCTATTAAGTATTTTTTTTCATCATCTGTATGCGATCTGTGACTCCCTAGAGCAAGAACAATTGTTATATCACTATCGCGTACCCCAGCATCTGCTAGCTCATTTAAAACAACTGGAAGTACCATTTTACTAGGCATTGGTCTAGTAATATCACTAGTAATAATGACTATTTTCTTCCCAAGTAATGCTATCTCTTTTAATCCTTTTGAACCAATTGGGTTTTCCATAGCTCTTTTTACTTCTTCTTCATTCATTAGATCTATTTCTATTTTATTAGGTAAGATTTCTCCTATCAAATTATCTTTTTCTACATTAAAAGTCACTGTTCTCTTTCCAAATCCAAATTTAAATTCCATATAACGTCACCTCCACGAAACTTCTCATTAAAACACTTTATTAAACGCTTTTTTCATTGCTTTAATTAAAGGCATTTCTTGTCCAGATAAGAACTGGACCATGGCACCTCCGGCTGTACATACATAACTTATATCTTTTAAATCTATAAATTTTTGCGCTGCACTTACCGTATCTCCTCCACCAATTACAGAATATCCATTTGATTTGGCAATAGACTCCCATATTTCTTTAGTTCCGTTTTCGAAAATCTCTTTTTCATAAACACCTGCAGGTCCATTTACAAAAATCGTACCAGCATTATTTATCTCCTTGTCAAATTCTTTAATTGTCTTAGACCCAATATCTAGTAGTGATTCTTCTATTGGTAAACTAGCTATAGCAATTTCTATTCTTTTTCCATCTTTCTCATAAGCCAAATCGGATGGGAAAATGATTTTATCTGGATATTTGGCTAAATACTCTTTTGCTGGCTTTACAAACACCTCTAAAGATCTATCTTTTATGAATTTCTCATTGATTTTACCTATAGAATATCCGCTTGCCATAAGCATTATGTTCCCTGTTACTCCAGAAGCTAAAATTTTATCTGCAGTTCCATTTTCAAGCACCTGCCTCATCATGGCAAAAGCATCTGAGATCTTAGCTCCACCTAATACAAAAACTGATGGTTTATCAGGATCTTCCATCACCTTTGTCAGCGCTGTTAACTCTTTCATCATAAGAAGTCCACCTGCTGTAGGTAGCAATTCTTGAAATGCAACCATGGATGGTGCATTTCTATGTGCTGCTGAAAAAGCATCATTAACATAATAATCTACAAGGGGAGCTATATTTCTAATCAAATAAGTATTTAACATCTGCTGAGGCTCAAGCTTAACTGCATTTTCAAAAGTAGAAACTTCTTCTGTTAAATAACGCAAATTCCCAAGTAAAACAACTTCCCCAGGCAATAAATTATTGATTGCCTCTTGCGCCGCCGGCCCTGCTACATCATCAACATATTTCACTATTATTCCCAGTTTACTTGAAAGCTTTTCTGCATGTTCTTCCATTGGAATTAAGTTTACATAATCCAGTGTATCTCCTTGATGTGCGATAATCACCAGTTTGGCCCTTTGATCCAAAATATATTTAATTGTTGGGATGCTCATATTAATTCTATTTTCGCTTATTATCCTCTTTGTATCAGGATGAATTGTAGAGTTAATATCGAGTCTTAATAAGACTGTTTTTTCTCTATAATCAAATTCATCCATTCCTTTTATTCCAAATTCTATTTTTACAGCCATTTTCCCATCCCCAAATACATATTCGTCTTTCCAACTGCTTCTAATCTATCTGATTGCATTCCCATTGCTGCTCGAATCGCATCTATGTTTTCAGGTATTACTACTGCTTCTTGTGGTATATTAATAGCAAACATGATATCATCACCTGACTCTACTATTGAATCTTCCCAAACAGCAATTTCATACATGTCGCCTCTTGGATTTCCAAGATCTCTTGCATATCTGAAGAGTGATGCATTCCCAAGGAA
>NZ_JAENWL010000355.1 GCF_016650095.1 Clostridium sp.
AATGGCTATCTTGAATTCCCAAAGCTTGAGTTACCTACCATTGATTACAAGGATGTTATGGATATTGAGGACGTAACCTTAATGTTAAGGGGTTTCTGGGGACTAAATAATGACCCAATAGTAAACATTGTTGACTTATTAGAAAAGAACGGGATAATTGTATCGGCTTTAGCCACTGATTCAACCAAAATTGATGCATTTACCCAAATTCATAAAATTAATGGCCATCATCAATTTTGTGTTGTACTGGGGAACGATAAACAATCTATGGTTAGAAGAAATTTTGATGCTGCACATGAATTAGGACATATTATACTTCACAGTAAATTAAGTAATATTAAAGAATTATCAAATGAAGAATTCAAAAAACTAGAAGATGAGGCAAATCATTTTGCAGCGTCATTCTTATTGCCAAAAAATGATTTCTTTGCAGATTTAATAAACCCAACAAACCTTGAATCGTATTTGCAGCTAAAGAAAAAGTGGAAAGTCTCTGTATCAACAATGATCATGAGAGCAAAGCAATTAGGTAGAATTAGTGGTCTTCAGTATAAAAACCTAATGAAACTAATTTCATATAAAAAATGGGGAAAGGTTGAGCCTTATGATGATGTTTGGAAAATACAACGCCCTCAATTATTTAGAAAGGCTATAAAGATTCTTAAAGAGAATAATGTTCTCACTGGTCAACAATTAATGATCGAACTATCTAAGTATAAATTTACTATCAATGTTGAAGAAGTAGAAGTTCTTCTTGATTTAGATCCTGGAACTTTAGTTGAAAAAAGATCCGAAAAAGATAAGGAATTGATATTATCGATAAAAAAGATTAACATGGTTATGCATACAAAAAATGATTAAATTAGTAAAGGAGTTTTAATTTATGATGTCTAATAAAGAACTAGTAGTCAAAATGAAAAATGCTGCCAATAACAGTATTGTAAATAGAGAAGGACTTGGAATATACTATATGGGTAAGTTGCAAGCTTTTATGGAAGCTTATTCTAAGGACTTGGCTGATTATTATATTTTCTCTGATATATATGATCATAAAGTTATTTTTGATGGTATAAGAAAAGGGGTACTTCCCCCAGGTTATATTAAGTCGGAATGCAACTAAAATAATAGTATTAATGGGGGAGTGACATGAGTTTATCAACTTTTTTTCTGATATTTATATATGTATTTAATATCGCATCTGTTTTTACACTGATTTTTGTAAAACGGAGTGATACTAGAGTTATATTTGCTTGGCTCTTAGTATTCTTTTTTCTACCATATGTTGGTTTTATTCTTTATTTTCTTATTGGCAGTAAATATAAAATGCGTGTTATGTCAAAAAAATATGGTATGAATGAAATTGAAGAAAAACACAGCAAAGCTCTTGATAAACAAATTCATGACATTGCAGCAGATAAAATACAGTTTAAAGAAGTAGAAACTGAAAACTACAGAGATTTGATAACTTTGAATTCAAGAAATGCAATGAGTTATTTTACTCAAAATAATAATGTAGAGCTTTTAATAAATGCAGAGCAAAGTTTTTCTCGTATTTTTGGAGATATTAAAAATTCAACTAAAAGTATTGAAGTATTATATTATATTTTTAAAGCAAAAGACAATATTGGTAAAGAATTTATTTCTCTTTTAATAGAAAAGGCAAGTCAGGGAGTAGAAGTAACTCTAATATATGATGGTATTGGTTCTTTAGGTACTCATATGAGTGATTTTAAAGAGTTACAAGAAGTTGGTGGACATGTGTACAGATTTTTACCATCAATGCTAAAAAGTTTTTTACATGTGAATTATCGATTACATAGGAAAATAGTTATTGTTGATGGGAAAATTGCTCATACTGGCGGAATTAATGTGGGCGACGAATACTTTGGTTTAAAAAAGATAAATAAACCTTGGAGAGACACAACAATACGATTGACTGGTAACTGTGTACTTTCACTTCAAACAAGATTTTGGACTGATTTGGTCTTTTTGCAAAATCAAAGCTTTAGTAAGAAAAATAAAGCTACATTGATGTTCGATGAAAAGTTTTTGAAAAGCCTTTATTGTCCAATTGAAGATGGGGATATAGGAATACAAATAGTCTCAAGTGGACCTAGTACTCGTAATGATACTATAAAGGATGGTTATGTTAAAATGATTACCACCGCAAAAAAATATTTATATATTCAAACGCCATACTTTATTCCAGATAAAACACTATTAGAAACACTAAGGCTTGCTGCAACTTCTGGTGTTGATGTTAGAATCATGCTTCCAGGTGTACCTGATAAAAAATCTATTTATGCTGTTTCACTATTAAATGTGGCGAAACTCTTAAAGGACGGCGTAAAGGTATATTTGCATTCAGGTTTTCTTCATGCAAAAACACTTGTTATAGATGATCACGTTTCAACAGTAGGCACTGCAAATATTGACATGAGAAGTTTTAGCCTTAATTATGAGGTCAATGCTTTTATTTATAATAGTGATTTTGCAATTAAGTGTCGTGATACATTTTTAAAAGATATGAAAGACTGTACAATATTCGATATTGAAACTTATTCAAAACGTGGCTTTTGGAAAAAAATTTATGAATCTATTTGGCGTTTTATTGCTCCAATTGCTTAAAAAATGAGAAGCGTTCTACCTTTGATTACCGCGACTTAGGATGATTTAGGGAAACCACAGCGGTGAAGGAATTAGGTCAATATGTGGGGGAATTTAATGAGCGAATTTATTAACAACACAATTAATGAAATGTTAGATAAGCTTGAAAAAGATGAATTTGTAAGTTTAGAGAAGGCTATAGAATATGGTCTTTATGTATATTTACAATGTAGTGAAGCAAGTTATGATACTGGAATGGCTTTTGCTTTATTATATGTAGGGGAAGCATATTGCGACATGAGTAAATATGAAAAAGCTATGACATTTTTATTTGATTCCATAAATCTATCTGAAAGACAAGGGTTATGTGATTTACAGTTACTTGCTCATAAAAATATAGGTAACATTTATTTTCATATAGGTGAGTACGAAAAAAGTTTAGAATACTATAATTCTGCTGAAAAACTTGCGAAAATAATTATTCACAGTAAAAATTATTACAAGGATTTTGGCTCAGAATTTTATGTCGCAAAAATATATAATAATATTGGTGAAATATATAGAGTTCTTAGATGCTATGAAGATGCTATTTTATATTATAATTTATCCAATAGTTTTGATAGAAAGCTGAATTACAAGGCTACCTTTGGGGTTGTACTTTCCAATCTCGGTTATGTTGAATACCACATGGGTAACTACGACAAGGCTTTGGAATATTTAAATGAAGCTATTTTATATTTAGTGAAATATGATTATAAAGGTGGTATAGTGGAAGCTTATGGTATATTTGCTCTAATACATGATAAAAAAGGGAATTATGAGGAAAGCGAAAGATATTTTTCTAAAGCCTTCCATATTTCTTCTGAAGTAGCTTATGATTATGGAAGAATTGATCTTTTATTAGACTATAGCAAATTCCTTAAAAACATAGGAAAAAGAGCAGAAGCGATTGATAAGCTAGAAGAGGTGTACAATATTTCTATAGATAATAAAATGTATGCAAAAACAATGGAAATTTGTAAAATAACTATTAATTTGTATGAAGAAATAAATGATATAAATACTGCAAACAAATACTGCAAATTATATTTTGAGAATGAAAAAAAATTAGAAAACATAGAAATTACAAATAGAGCAATACATCTAAAAACAAAAGTTAAGCTTGATAGTCTTGAAGCCGAAAATAAAAATATATTAGAAAAAAGTGAAGCCTTTAGAATAAAAGCAGATGAACTTATGAAAACTATAAAAAACATATCAATTATAAGCGAACTAGGAGAAAAATTAACCACTACACTAGATTTAAACCAAATTTATGAA
>NZ_JAENWL010000330.1 GCF_016650095.1 Clostridium sp.
CCATATGCCACTTCCACGCAGTTTCTATAATAGTTTCAAGAGAATCATATTTAGGCTTCCATCCAAGAACTTGCTTAGCTTTAACACTAGATGCTATAAGCACTGCTGGATCTCCTGCACGTCTAGGAGCGATTTCAGATTTTATTTCTCGCCCAGTAACTTTTCTAGTTACATCAATTACTTGCTGAACTGAAAATCCTTGTCCGTTTCCAAGATTGCAAATTATGCTATCTTCACCTCGTCTAAGCCTCTTCACTGCAAGTAAATGAGCACTAGCAAGATCAGTTACATGAACATAATCCCTAACACAAGTACCATCCTTTGTTTTGTAATCATCCCCGAATACCATAATCTTTTCTCTTTGTCCGAGTGCAACCTGAATAATAAGAGGAATTAGATGTGATTCTGGCCTATGGTCTTCTCCTATTTTTGAGCTTAAATGTGCCCCTGCTGCATTAAAATATCTTAGAGCCGTGTATTTTATACCATAAGCATTATCACACCATTTTAAAATCTTCTCCACGCAAAGCTTTGACTCTCCATAAGGGTTAGTCGGAAAAGTCCTATCCTCTTCAAGTATAGGAATATTATCTGGTTCACCGTATGTTGCTGCAGTAGATGAGAAAACTATGTACTTCACCTTATGTTTTCTCATAGCCTTTAATAAATTTATGGTAGAGCCAATGTTATTTTCAAAATACTTTAGGGGCTCTGTAACACTTTCTCCTACCAATGAATCTGCTGCAAAATCTATAACTGCCTCTATCGCATTCTCTGTAAAAATTCTATCCAGTATTTCATCGTCTCTTAAATCTCCAGAATAAAGTTTTCCACCCAATAGTGAATTAACATGTCCACTTTGAAAATTGTCTAAAACAACTACTTCTTCTCCTTTTTCTAAAAGCTCAGCTACCATATGACTCCCAATGTAACCGGCTCCTCCACATACTAAAATAGCCATTAACTAAATTCTCCTCTCGTAAAAACTTATTTTTAAATTTGATAATAAAATATATGTTTATTCTAACACACCTTCTTATTAAAATATGCCTATTACATATAAAAACTACCAAAGTGCATCATTGTACACTTTGGTAGTTCAGCTTTAATTTTACTTTTTACCATGATTGTGGTGAGGCAATACCTTTTGTATTTCAATTTCTTGCTCTTTTGTTATTGTTCCATTATCAATAAGTACCTTCATTGGACTAACCTTAGTCCCCTTGTTCTCTTTCATATAAGCTTTTCTTTCTTTTTCACTCATGTTATTCATTTTTTTGTAACTTTCGAATCGCTCAGCATGTTTTTCCATTATAGCCTTTTCAACTTTACTGCTTTGCTCTTTTGTCAATACTTTTTTATCTATAAGCGTACTTAAACCTTTTCGTAGCTCAATAGTTCTAATCTCTGTCTTTTTAACATGCATGTTTTCTCTAAGCTTATCAGATTTTTCCTTAGTTAAAATACCATCAGTCACCAAATCTTCAAATAAACCGCCTTTTTTAACACCACATTTTCCACTTTTGCATTTTTTATCTTTCTTATGGTCTTCTGATCTTTTCTTATATTTCGCGGTTGCATATGCTAAGACCTTATCACCTTCATCTGTTGAGATAATATCTAAAGATATACTCTCCTTGATTACAACTTGTAGTATATCTTTCATCTCTTCATGCCTTGCTTGCTTTACGTTTTGCTTATCAATAGGAACTTTGGAATCCATACTTGTAGCAATCGCGCCATTTGTACTATCACTATTCTTCACTGCAGCAAAACTAGGACTTGCTGTGGAAAATGCTAAGCCTGTGCATAACATTCCGCTCAATATTTTCATTTTTAAAGATTTACTTTTCATTTTACAGCCTCCTGAAAACGTTTTTTTATACCTAATTATTATTACTGTCTTGAGGTAATAATATTCATTAGTACAAGCGCACTTCTACCTTCTTTTCATGCATTTTATACCATAAATTGGATACTGTTAGCCCTAAAATCCCACCACTAAAATCAATCACCACATCAAAAATATTCGAGGTTCGACCTGGTATATATTTTTGAATGAATTCGTCTATCACAGGAAAAAGTAATAAAATAAATAACAATAAAAATATTTCGCTCCATTTATTTAAATTAAACTCTTTAATTGTTGTACATATCAATATACTTAGAATAAAGTACTGAAAAAAATGTGCATTTTTCCTTACAAAATAGTTTACATCACTAAATTTAATACTAGGTCCATCTATAGCATCTGTTGGAATATTCATAACCATAGTTGCTAACTTAACAATCTCTTTACTACTTCTTTGTGATGTTTCTCCTTGCCTAGTTCCATTATATAAAATTACGCTTACCCAAATAACACATATTATAATTTTCACTATTGTTTTTGTTTTTAATAAATTCTTCATAAATTTCTCCTATACTTAACCATTATTTTATACCATTACTTATTCCTATGTCGTTAATATTATAGAATCTAAGATGATTCTCGATAGATTATAAATCACAAAAAAATACAATATCGTAGTTTAAAATATTAAATACAAATGGAGTGATAAAAAAATGTTCAACAAAATATTCCTTAAGCATACCACAACTCATATATTTAATATATTTAATATATTAAATATATTTAATATTAAAAGACGTAAATACCTTACCTTATATACATTCTACAGCTTAATTAGTTTTTAGTATTCACATTTATTAACTACTTTATTTTTATATTTTAGCATTATTTATTAAGTCATTAATATTTTTTAATATTTTTTAATATATTTTAAGCAAATTCACTATTTACAATATTAAAATAATAATTTATACTTAATTAGAAAAAGCAATAATACTCACCTAATTTTTTGAAATTATTATACATTTAGAAGGGGGGAATTTATCAAAAGTCATAACTTTTGATAAAACCAAAAATGCCAAATGAATCTATTGTAAAACCTATTTATCAAAAAATAGCTATTGATATTACTAATAGAATAATATCTGGAGATCTTTCTATAGGAGATAAGCTATACGGTCGTTCTACGCTTGCAAGCCAATATAATGTGTCTCCTGAAACTATAAGAAGATCTATAACTCTTTTAAGTGACGTGGATATAGTTACAGTAACAAAAGGTAGCGGTATTGTTATAAATTCAGTGGATAATTGTTTAGAATTTATTGATAAATTTAAAGATATAGATTCTATAAGTTCTCTAAAAAAAGATATTTTCGATTTACTTGAAAAGAAAAAAGAATTAGATAAAAGCATTGAATATTCTATTGATGAACTTATCGATTATTCTAGTAGATTTAAAAATAGTAACCCATTCACACCCTTTGAGTTTGAGATACACTCTGAAATGAGTATCATTAATAAATCTATATCTGAAACTCAATTTTGGCAAAACACAGGAGGTACTATAATTGGTATCCGACGAAATGAAAAATTGATACTTTCTCCTGGTCCACACACTATATTTAAAGATAATGATATATTCGTAGTAATTTGTGACGAAAATAGTTATTATAGGATTAAAGCTTTTATTCATGAAAGCTAAAAATTCACTATCAACTATGTTTCCACTAAGTCCATAAATATTATGGATTAATAAAAAAAGCGTGATATATATTTATATAATATATCACGCTTTTTTTATCTATTTGCCTTTGCTTTTCCTATCGTGCCACCAAGTTTATCCCAAAGGTAATTATGCTCTTTAACCGCACTACTAAAATTTTTATTTTTCCAATTTGTAAGAAATATTATAAGTGTACCCTTATCATCAAATTTGCTCTTTGTAATTTCACTAATTAATTGGTCACACTTAGCTGTGGTTATTTCTATCTCTCCCCATATCTTTCCGTCTATTGCCACAATTTTAGTATTTATCATTTTATGCATTCTACTATGAACTAATGCCTCTTCATCACTCATTCCTTGAATGTTTTCCATCTGGCTTGCCTGTACCATTTTGGGGCTTTTAGCTTCACTCAATTTATGTTGTGCAGTATTGTAACTGGCTAAACCTACTATTACGATCACCAATGCAATAGCACTTGCCGTAATCCCCCTTCCCCTTCCGGCAACTAGTTTGGTGCTTTCTGCAAACCATTTACCTCTTACGGCAGCTAACTTGCCTCTTATGGCAAAACATCTGTCGCTAACTTTATAATGTTTCATACAATTGCCCCCTTAAATATATAGTCTATTTATATTAGCTGCAGTTATAATATTATTTTGACATAGCTTACTGGATAATATTTTATAATTCTATTATATCAGTAATATATTAACATTTCATTTAATTTTTAACATTTTTTAATGAGTAATAAAAATAA
>NZ_JAENWL010000265.1 GCF_016650095.1 Clostridium sp.
TTCCAGATTATTATAAAAGACTAAGTGAAATGGAAGAGGAAGCAGAAAAATATTGGGGTGAATAAAAATAAGAGTGATTCGAATTAGGGGCTAATAAAATTAGTATTTAGAAGCCGGCAATGTGCTGGTCTTCTTTTTTTTACAACTAAACGATTACGAAAAAATAAATGTTGACTTCTAAATAATAAGATGCTAATATAACTTTAGTTAGATACAGTGATACAGTGGTAAAGCGTAGTAATAAAATGATAAAGCGATAAAGCGTCACGGAGGGAGTAAAATTTTGAATAGTTGGAAAAGACATATACCGGAAGGTTCGAGAGATATACTTTTTGAGGACTGTAGTAATAAAATTGAGATTGTAAATACACTTAGGAAATTATATATAAATACTGGTTTTTTAGAAGTGATTTCTCCTACATTAGAATTTTATGATGTTTTCCAGGGAGATAATGTATCTATTGAACAGGAAAAAATGTATAAACTTTTTGATAACGCAGGAAGAATATTGGTGTTAAGACCTGATATGACAATGCCTATCGCAAGAATTGTTGCAACAAAGCTTAAAGATTCATTATATCCACTGAGGATATGCTACAGTGGAAATATATTTAGGATGAATGAAGATTGGAATGGAAAAGTCAGTGAAATGACCCAATCTGGAATCGAGATAATAGGAAGTGAAAGCCCAAAGGCAGACGCAGAAGTAATTATAACTGCTATTCAGGCGCTTCTTGCTATAGGGATAAGAAAATTTGAACTTGAAATCGGACAAGCAGAGTTTTTCAAAGGTCTTATTGAGGACATAGAGCTTAGACCAGGTGAAATGGAAAAATTAAGAAGGCTTGTTGAGAATAAGAACTTTGGAGCACT
This sequence comes from Clostridium sp., assembly GCF_016650095.1. Lineage (GTDB taxonomy): Bacteria > Bacillota > Clostridia > Clostridiales > Clostridiaceae > Clostridium_AD. Next base: position 874 of record NZ_JAENWL010000265.1, read on the forward strand.
TAGAGAGTTCATAGAAGAAAAAGAAGAAATGCTAGGCACAAAAAACGTAGAGGCTCTAAAAAGGTTACCAGAGCTATTTGGAGGTATTGAAATACTTGGGTCGGCAAGAAAGCTCACTCAAAATAAAAGAGCGTTAGCTGCAATAGATGCTATAGAGAAAATCTATGAGCGAATAGAAAGTGTAGGACTCGGCGCACATATTTCTATTGATTTAGGAATGGTACAGCATATTGATTATTACACAGGAATAACTTTTAGAGGATACAGTAGTGAAGTTGGAACTACAATTATTAGTGGAGGTAGATATGACAATTTGATTTCTAAGTTTGGCACATCTATGCCAGCAGTTGGATTTGCTATAGATGTGGACAACATCCTATCTGTTCTCGAAAAGCAGGGAAATAATGCTGAAAAGGTTAAAGAAAAATTTATTATTCATTATGAGAATTCACTAATTGGAATTGTGTGTAAATTTGCAACGCAAATTAGAGCGAAGGGATTTACCACTGAGTTAAGCTTATTTGAAGAAAAAGAAATGACTTTAAATTATGCACAGCAAAAGAAGATAGATAAGATGATTTGCATATTTGAAGATGAAAAAGTTGAAATAATAGATATTAATAGTAAAAGATGCGTTAACACAAACGTAGAAGAATTTATTAAGAGTTTGGAGGAATAATTATGAAGGCGATACGAATAGCATTGACAAAGGGAAGACTAGAAAAATATGCTATTAAAATGTTTGAAGAAATCGGAATAGATTGTAGGTCGCTTAAAAATAAAGGAAGAAAATTAATTTTTAAGGATGAGAAAAACAATATAGAATTTGTGCTGGTTAAATCTACAGATGTTTTAACTTATGTAGAACATGGTGCAGCAGATATTGGAATTGTAGGTAAAGATACTTTAATGGAGCAGAATAAAGATTTCTATGAAGTTGTTGACTTAAAGGTTGGGAAATGTATGTTTGCTGTGGCTGCATTACCAAGTTTTAAAAGCTATGACGGATACGATCGAAAAAAGATAGCTACCAAATATCCCACGGTGGCAAAAAATTATTTCAAGAAAAATAATGAAGATGTTGAGATTATTAAAATTGATGGGTCAGTGGAACTTGCTCCAATACTCGAGTTATCTGATGCAATTGTAGATTTAGTTGAAACTGGAGACACACTGAAGGAAAATGGATTGATTATCATAGAAAAAATTTGCGATATTAGTGCAAGAATGATAGTAAATAGAGCCAGTATGAAGATGAAAAAGGAAAAAATCAGCGATCTGATAGCGAAGGTTCAAGAATATGTAGATAAGAATGAGGTGACGGTATCATGATGAAAATTATAGATGCAAATAGTAACATTGGAAGAGAATATATGGAATTTCTAAAAAAAAGATCAGAGGAAGTTCAAGAAGATGTAAACATTGTAGTGGATAAAATTTTATCAGAAGTAAGAACTAGAGGCGATGATGCTATAATAGAGTACACTCAAAAATTTGATAGTAAATTAGTTACTGCTAAAAACCTTATTGTAACAGATACAGAGATTAAAGATGCATATAAAATGGTAGATAAGGATTTTTTAGATGCAATAACACTAGCTAAGAAAAATGTTGAGGAATTCCATGAAAAGCAAAAGAGAAATGCTTGGATGATGACAAAAGAAAAGGGCGTAATTTTAGGCCAAATTGTTCGAGGACTTGAAAGCGTAGGAATATATGTACCTGGAGGTACAGCAGCTTATCCGTCTACTGTTATTATGAATGTAATTCCAGCAAAGGTGGCAGGTGTAGAAAATCTAGTTATGGTAACACCACCTCTATCCGACGGAAGTGTGAATCCACATATTCTAGTAGCCGCAGATATAGCGGGCGTGGACAAAATATATAAAGTAGGCGGTGCACAGGCAATTGCAGGACTTGCATTTGGAACAGAGAGTATTTGTAAGGTGGACAAAATAGTAGGACCAGGAAACATTTATGTGGCTATGGCGAAAAAAAGCGTATTTGGATCTGTTGCCATAGATATGATTGCAGGGCCAAGTGAAATATTAATTATTGCAGATGAACTTGCAAATGAAAAGTTTATTGCTGCTGATTTAATGTCTCAAGCAGAGCATGACGTGCTTGCCTCTGCAATGCTTATAACCACTTCAAGGGAACTAGCGCAGAAGGTAGCTTCCGAGCTAGAGCTGCAGATAAGAGGTATGAGCAGGAGAGAAATTATCAGTGAATCTTTGGAAAAATACGGAGTTATCTTAATTGTGACTAATATAAAAGAAGCTATAGACCTCGCAAATAAAATCGCACCAGAACATCTTGAAGTTATGATAAAAAATCCATTTGATTATTTAGGAGATATAAAAAATGCAGGTTCTATATTTTTAGGTCAATATTCGCCAGAGCCTTTAGGCGACTATATTGCAGGTCCTAATCATGTTCTTCCAACCAGTGGAACTGCAAGATTTTTTTCTCCATTATCTGTAGATGATTTCATCAAAAAATCAAGTTATATATACTATACAAAGGAAGCTCTGAGCGAGGTTAAAGACAAGGTAGTAAAGCTTAGTGAGGTTGAGGGGCTTACCGCACACGGAAATTCTATAAAAGTGAGGTTTAAATAATGATACAGGACTATTTTAGAAGCGATTTAAGTGATTTTGAATCTTATAGTGCTGGTAAGATTGATTATAAAGTGAGGCTGAATGCCAATGAAAGTTTTGATAACTTATCAGATGATGTAAGGAAAGAAATAGGTAGGGTAATTGAGAACTCTGTTTATAATAGATATCCTGATGCAGATGCATTAGAGGTGTGTTCCCTTTATGCAAGGTATGCAAATGTGAAAAGTATAAATGTGATGGCTGGAAATGGTTCAGATGAATGTATACAAATCATTGCACATACATTTTTAAATACCGGAGATAAAGTAGCAATGCAAAGTCCTGATTTTTCAATGTACGGTTTATATACTAGAGTCGCAGGAGGAATTCCAATTGAATTTCCGCTAAGCAAAGAATTAGAATTGGATGTGGAAGGTTTTATCTCAATGGCTAATAGTGAAGAGGTTAAAATTGTATTTTTATCCAATCCTAATAATCCTACAGGTAATATTATTAAAAGAGAGGATATTATTAAAATAATAGAGGGATGTAAATGTGTTGTAGTTATTGATGAGGCTTACTTCGAATTTTATGGTGAGACTATATTAGATAAAATTGAAAAGTATGAGAATTTGATTGTACTTAGAACTTGTTCAAAAATTGGACTCGCAGCAATAAGACTTGGATTTATGATTACGAGTAGTATCCTAATGGGAGAACTTAAAAAAGTAAAGCCACCTTATAATGTGAATGCAATTTCCCAAAGCATTGCTTCAGTTGTTTTAAAAGATCCGGAAATTATATATAGGAATGTAAAAAACATACTTGCACAGAGAAAGTACTTATGGGAAAAATTGAGTAAGATTGATGGAATAAAACTTTTTAAAGCAGAAGCAAATTTTATATTGATTGAAGTTCCAAATGCACAAAAAATGAAAGCACTACTTTTAGATCATAGTATAAATGTGCGTAGCTTTACGACTGGAACATTAAAAAATTGTTTAAGAATAACAATAGGAAGTAGAGAAGAAAATGAATGCTTATTAAAGAATATTACATTGAAAAGTGAAGGAAATATATAGTATTTAATAATATTAGCAGTTGTAAGAGCAAAAGGAGAGATATATAATGTTGGTGGAAAGACAAGCAAAAATTGTGAGAGAAAGCAAAGAAACAAAAATAGAAATAAGTATAAACTTGGATGGGTCTGGGGTTTATGAAGGTGATACAGGTATAGGTTTCTTTGATCATATGTTATGCCTTTTTGCAAAACATGGGCTTTTGGATCTATATGTTAAGGCTGTAGGCGATTTGAATGTAGATTCACATCATACAATTGAAGATGTAGGGATAGTCCTTGGAATGGCTATTAAAGAGGCAATGAAGGGGAAAGAAGGTATAAAGCGATATGGAACTAGTTTTGTACCTATGGATGAAACACTTTCTACAGTGTCTTTGGATTTAAGTGGTAGAGCTTACCTTGTATTTGATGCAGATTTTACTGTAGATAAAATTGGAAGTTTTGATACAGAAATGGTGGAGGAATTTTTCAGGGCTGTCGCAACAAATGCTGGAATAACACTCCACGCAAGAGTAATTTATGGGAAAAACAATCACCATATGGTGGAGGCTTTATTCAAAGCTTTTGGAAAAGCATTAAGTGAAGCTTTAACCTATGATGAAAGAATAAAAGGAGTACTATCTACAAAAGGATCTTTATAAGGAGGAAAACTATGATAGCGATAGTGGATTATGGTGTCGGAAATTTAAAAAGTGTCCAAAATGCACTTAAAGCGTTAGATATTATGTCCATAATATCTTCAGATTGTGAGGAAATATCAAAGTGTAGAAGCATTATTGTCCCAGGGGTAGGTGCATTTCCAAATGGCATGAAAAATATGAAGGAAAAGGGACTTGATAAGGTAATTAAATCCTTAGCAAA
>NZ_JAENWL010000050.1 GCF_016650095.1 Clostridium sp.
ATTTTAGATTAACTAAAATACCCTTTTACTATTTTAAAAAGATTACTGCAATGGTTTCATTGTAGGGAATAGGATAACATCTCTTATTGAAGAAGCGTTAGTTAAGAACATTACCATCCTATCAATTCCTATACCAAGCCCTCCTGTTGGTGGCATCCCTGTTTCTAATGCACTCATAAATTCTTCATCTATTAGATAAGCCTCATCATCGCCTAATTCTCTTTCGTTTGCTTGTTGCATAAATCTTTCTCTTTGAACTACTGGATCATTTAACTCTGAGTATGCATTACACACTTCTCTTCCAAATACAAAACCTTCAAATCTCTCTGTAAACTCTGAATTTCCTCTCTTCTTCTTAGTAAGAGGTGAAATTTCTACAGGATAATCGCATAAGAATGTTGGCTCCATTAAATGTTCTTCTGCATATTCTTCAAATAGTGCATTTAGTATATCAGCTTTTGTACAATCTTCAATTTCTTTTTTAAATTCTAAATGCTTTTCTTTAGCTATCTTTCTAGCCTCTTCATTTGTATTAATTTGTGTAAAATCAACACCTGAATACTCTTTTACTGCATCTACCATAGTGATTCTTCTCCATGGTGGTGTAAAGTCTATTTCAGTTCCTTGATAATTAACTTTTGTAGTTCCATGGATTTTCTCACAAACATAAGCTATCATATTTTCCGTAATTTCCATCATATCATTATAATCTGCATAAGCCTCATATAGTTCTATCATTGTAAACTCAGGATTATGTCTTACATCCATTCCTTCATTTCTAAAATTTTTACCCATGTCATATACCTTTTCAAAACCAGCAACAATAAGTCTTTTTAAATATAGCTCTGTTGCAATTCTAAGATACATATCAATGTCTAGAGTATTATGATGGGTCATAAATGGTCTTGCTGCAGCGCCTCCTGCTATTGGCGCTAAAATCGGAGTTTCAACTTCTAAAAATCCTTTATTATCCAAAAATTCTCTGATATATCTAATTATTGCAATTCTCTTCATAAAAGTTTCTTTTACATCTGGATTCATTATTATATCTACTTCTCTTTGTCTATATCTTAAATCAGGATCCTTTAATCCATGCCATTTTTCTGGAAGCGGTTTTAGAGATTTAGCAATAAGCTGGAAATCCACTATATGTAGTGATATTTCACCAGTTTTTGTAACAAAAGGCGTACCAGTTACGCTTAAAAAATCTCCTATGTCAAAACTTTTATATTCTTTTAATTTTTCCTCGCCTACATCATCTATTTTTATGTATAATTGTATTTTACCATATCTATCATGAACATCAGAAAAACCAGCCTTGCCATGAACCCTTTTAGACATAAGCCTCCCTGCAACAATAACCTGCGTACCTACTAATTTTTCATAATTGTCCTTAACTTCTTGTGATGTATGTGTTCTTTCAACTTTATATACATCAAATGGGTCTTTACCTTGTTCTTGCAGGTCAGCTAATTTTCGTCTTCTTATAGTTACCTGTTCATTATATTTAGATTCAAGTTCATGCATACTTTTCTCTTCGTTCTTTTCTTCATTTGACATTAATATCCCTCCTGATTGCTTATGTGTATATATTTCATTAGGGCACCTACCAATTATATATTGTTAAGTACCCTTATTTTTTATAAAACCATGCTTTATAAAAACCATACTCTGTGGAAATTATATTTTCTTTGACGAACTATCCACGTCTTACCTCTAGTACTTCGTATTTACCAACACCATCTGGAACCGTAACTTCTATAATTTCTCCTGCTCTTTTCCCAATTAATGCACTGCCAACTGGTGATTCATATGATATCTTATTTACCATTGGATCTGCTTCTGCTGAACCCACTATATAAAATTCGACTTCTTCATCAAACACATAATCCTTAACCTTAACAATTGCCCCTATACTTACTACATCTTTTTCAATTTCATTTTCATCTATAACACTTGCATTTCTAAGCATAATTTCCAATTGTATTATTCTACCTTCTACAAATGCCTGCTCATTTTTAGCTTCATCATATTCTGAGTTCTCACTGAGGTCACCATAACCAAGTGCTACTTTTATCTTTTCAGTTATATCTTTTCTCTTTACGGTCTTAAGAAATTCCAATTCATCTTCTAATTTTCTAATTCCCTCATATGTCATTACATATTGTTTTGGTCCGCTCATTTATTTCTCCCCTTTTAAATTTTTATTAAATAAGTTAGTAAACATTCATAAAATACGATATAAAATAACGTTACCCAAACACACTACTCCCTTACTGTATAAATATTTTTCTTGAATTCTAAAAATATAGTACATTCACGGAATTTATGTAATATAAGATTATTTATTCAAATTAATGAATTATTGGGGCTTCAACTCATTATTAGAATAAGAATCCATGTAACCATTTAGCACATTATAAGTCAGCCAATTAATATTGTCAATATGCTAGGCCCAAAACAGGCCAATATATTACATTATTGTTGAATTTTATTTCTTCTAGATATATGCCATTATACTTAAGTGCTTTTTCAATATCACTTTCTTGCATTTGGCATAATATCGATCCTAGAAGTTCAATAGAAAAATCTTCTTTTAAAGTATTCCAAGGTACATTGTAGCTTACATCATTTACAGCTATAATATTCTTTGCCACGTTCATACTATTATCTAAGAGCCATACTAATTCACCATGATCAAATTCATAATCTTTAGATGAAATAATAAAATCTGCTATTTTAACGGCATAGAGTTCATCATCTGTAACAATAGGCGATACACCAAAGTTAGCAATTATATAATCTGCAAGTTTTCTAGCCTTTGAAAGATTTCGCGACAAAAACACAATATATTTACTTTCTTTGGCTAGTTCCACGATTATATTATAGTTTATCATTTCGCTGGCATCGTATACCACAATGCAAGAATTTTTTATGCTTTTATTTCTCATCCTGAGCATAAGTTGTATACTTTTCATAACACTAAAACCCAAAAGCCGCTTTTGAAATTCATTAAAATAATTATAATCCATTGGCCTAAGCGTCTTGGGCGATAATTGTATTTCCCTGCATTTACATAATTTTTTAGCATAAGTTATATTATGCAAGTATGCTCTTTTGTTAAAATTAGGTGGTAGGCTAACACTTGTCACATTAATATTTAGCTCTTTAATATATTCGCTACTTATTAATTTTGTTTTTAGTTTATCTTTAATTTTACTTAAAAATCCAAATTCACTATAGCAATTATCTACATTTGAATTTACACATAAAATCGACTTCATACATATACACCTTATAAATTAATGTACTAATATCTTATTCAGATTAATTATATAAATTCATGTTTTAATATTAAAATTATTCATTTATTGCATTCAAATACTCTCTATAAACTAAAAGCACTTGCTTTACCTCGTCATAACTCTTTTTTGTATTGATTTTATTCTTAATTTCTGTGCAGTTATTAAGCCCTTTAACATACCAGCCTGCATGTTTTCTCATTTCTCTCACGGCTTTGATTTCTTCATAATAGCTTACAGCCAAATCTAAATGCCTTATACACATATCTATTTTTTCTATTGCAGTAGGGTATGTAACCTCTTCTCCGCTCATTGCCTGTATAACCTCTCTAAATATCCACGGATTTCCCATTGCTCCTCTTGCAATCATTATAGCATCACAATTAGTAATTTCTTTTATTTTTATAGCATCATCTGGGCCAAAGATATCCCCATTGCCTATTACCGGCACTCTAACATTTTCTTTTACAGCCCTTATAATATCCCAGTCAGCCTTACCTTCATACATTTGCTCGCGAGTCCTTCCGTGTACAGCAATAGCATCGATACCAGCATCCTCCATGTACTTAGCGAATTCTACAGCATTGACATCATTGGAATCAAATCCTTTTCTAAACTTTACTGTAACAGGCTTTATAGAAACTTTTTTCATTTCTTTTATTATTTCGGCTGCTAGTTTAGGATTTTTCATCAAAGCCGATCCCTCACCATTTTTTACTATCTTAGGAACAGGACAGCCCATATTCACATCAACCATACATATATCATCCATTGTATTAAAGATTTCACAGGCACTAGCCATTATCTTAGGATCATTTCCAAATATCTGAATAGCTACCGGTTTCTCCTTATCTGAAATCTGCATAAGAGCTTCTGTATTACTACTGCCATAATATAATCCTTTAGCACTTACCATCTCTGTATATAAAAGTCCGCACCCTAATTCTTTGCATAACCCTCTGAAGGCAATATCTGTAATTCCTGCCATAGGAGCTAAAAAAACATTATTTTCAAAATGGATATTTGATATTTGCATTAAATCACCTATTCCTTATTCTTTTCATAAATCATTCTGAGTCCCTCTAATGTTAAATGTGGATTAAACTCATCAATAGTAGAAGATTCTTCACTTATTAGCTTTGTGAGTCCTCCTGTAGCCACTACAAAAGGCTCTTCTTCTCCCATATTAATCATTTCACTTTTCATTTTCCTAACAATATAGTCTACTTGGCCAATATATCCATATACTATTCCAGACTGCATGCTTGCAACAGTATTCTTACAAATAACAGTTTCTGGTTTTATAAGTTCCACCCTAGGTAGTTTTGCCGCTCTCTCAAATAGTGCTTCGGAAGCTATTTTAATACCAGGGCATATAGTTCCCCCTAAATAATTTGCATCTTTACTTATAGCACAAAAAGTCGTAGCTGTGCCAAAATCTATTAAAATTAATGATCTTTTATAAGTTTCATGTGCTGAAACAGCATTAACGATTCTATCTGCACCTACTTCTTTAGGATTATCATATTTTACATTTATTCCAGTCTTTACTCCTGGTCCTACAACCATAGGAATCAAATTAAAATATTTTCTTATCATATGTTCAAGTGAATACATTATATTTGGAACAACTGAGGAAATTATTACGCCTTTAATATTGTCTGGTTTTAAATTTTTCTGACAAAATAATTGCATTACTTGAATTCCATATTCATCCGCAGTTTTTTTTGCGTCAGTAGATAGTCTCCACTCTACAAGTAACTCTTTTCCCTTAAAAACACCTAAAACAGTATTCGTATTTCCAACATCTAAAACTAAAATCACCTTATACACCGCCTATATAATATAAAGAAGCTTGCACGCCACTTTATTTATTTTCATTGATAAAGACACAGAAATAACATATCAAATATCACAAAATATCAATTTTAAATATTCCTAAATTAACAATCTAATTTTAACAACTAGAACATATTTGTCAAGTTAAATCTCAATTGGAAGTTTTGCATCATAATAATTTTCATAAAAATACCATTTGTTCAAATGTTAAGGTTGCAATAGATACACTCTATAACAACCTTATTAAAATTAAATTAAATTGATTAGATATATTTCTAAAATAATCCAGTTATAGTACCATCTTCAGAAATATCCATCTTATCTGCCGCTGGCACCTTTGGAAGACCCGGCATTGTCATTATACTTCCTGTTAAAGCTATAATAAATCCAGCTCCATTAGATATTTTAACTTCTTTTACATTTATTGTGAAATTTGTAGGTCTTCCCAAAAGACTTGGATTGTCTGACAGTGAATTTTGAGTTTTAGCAACACATATAGGAATTTTATCTAAACCAAGTTTTTCTATTTCAGCAATTTGCCTATTTGCAGGAGTTCCATATTCTACTCCATCTGCACCATATATTTCCGTGGCAATAATGTGTATTTTTTCTTTTATAGTGAGCTTTTCATCATATAAAACTTTAAAACTACTTTTTTCATTTTGTAGAATATCTATCACTTTATTTGCTAATTCTTGGCCTCCATCTGCACCTTTTTCCCAAACTTCAGTTAAGGCTACTTTAACACCCATTTTTCCACAAAATTCATTTATGTACTCTATTTCTTGCTGCGTATCAGTAATGAATTTATTTATTGCTACTATTACAGAGACTCCATATTTCTTAACATTCTCTATTTGTTTTTCTAAATTTGTTATTCCTTTTGAAAGCGCTTCTATATTAGGTTCGTTTAATTTATCTTTTTTTACTCCCCCATGATGTTTTAATGCTCTTATTGTAGCCACAAGAACCACGCAATCTGGCTTTAGATTTCCATATCTGCATTTTATATCAAAGAATTTTTCAGCACCCAAGTCCGCTCCAAATCCCGCTTCAGTTACAACATAGTCCCCTAATTTCAAAGCCATTTTCGTTGCGAGGAGACTATTGCAACCATGTGCTATATTAGCAAAGGGTCCCCCATGAATTATGGCAGGTGTGTTATCAAGCGTCTGAACTAGATTTGGTTTTATAGCATCCTTCATAAGTAGAGCCATTGCACCATTAACATTTAAGTCTTTACAATAAATTGGACTTCCTTCAATGTTATATGCTACTAAAATTTTGCCCATCCTATCTTTTAGATCCATAAGGTTTTCAGATAAACACAAAATTGCCATTATTTCTGAAGCAACGGTTATCATAAAACCATCTTCTCGTACAAACCCATTAGGCTTACCACCGAGTCCAACAACTATATTCCGAAGTGCCCTATCATTCATATCCATGACTCTTCTAAATGTAATTTTTCTGCTATCAATTTCTAGCGCATTACCTTGATGAATATGATTATCTATAGCCGCTGAGAGTAAATTGTTAGATGCCGTTATTGCATGCATATCCCCTGTGAAATGTAAATTTATGTCCTCCATTGGTACAACTTGTGCATAACCGCCACCAGCAGCTCCACCTTTAACTCCAAACACTGGTCCAAGAGAAGGTTCTCTTAAAGCTATCACTGCATTTCTACCTTGTTTACATAACGCTTGACCTAGCCCTATTGTAACCGTAGATTTTCCTTCACCTGCTGGAGTAGGATTAATTGCTGTAACTAATATTAACTTTCCATCTTTTTTATTTTCATTTCTTTTTAATACATCTAAAGAAATCTTGGATTTATATTTTCCATATAAATCAATATCATCCTCAGTTAATCCTATTTTTTCTGCCACCTTAAGTATTGGCAACATCTTAGCACTTTGCGCAATTTCTATATCACTTTTCATATACTTCACCCCTTATATATAAATTAAACAGAAAGTATGCCTCTTACGAAATTATTTCTGTCATTGTACACATAAATTTTTGTTCTTAATTCTTACATTAAAAATCAACTTAAGTGGTTAAAATAATAAAATGTATAATATTTATATTACCTACAATCACAATCTTTATATTATATCACAATTCATATCAAATGTTGAAATAGAAATGTGGTCATGCTTCGCTGGACGTAATATATAAAAAAAAGACATACAGTTAAAACTTGCTGTATGTCTTTTAATATTGCTAACTCTTTGATAAGTCAATCTTATCTGTATCTACAGCTATAGTTATATCTGCATCTGCATTTGTATCATTATCAGCATCTGTTCTAGCAATTATTGCTTCAAAGTCCGTACCTTCAAGTTTTTCCTTTAAGAGTAGTTCTTGAGCTACTGCATGAAGTTTGCCAACATTATCAGCAAGAATTTTTTCAGCTTTTCTATAAGCCTCATCAATAAGAGCCTTAACTTCTGAATCTATTTTGTTAGCTATCTCTTCACTGAAGTTTCTGCTTTTGCCCAAATCTCTTCCAAGAAATACTTCATTATGATCATTTCCAAAAGATATTGGTCCTAAATCATCACTCATACCATATTCCATAACCATTTTTCTTGCAATAGCTGATGCTCTATCAATATCATTCTTAGCACCGGTGCTAATATCTTTTAATATTAATTTTTCTGCAACTCTACCACCAAGCAGTCCAACCATCTCATCTTTAAGTTTCAATTTTGAAGTATACGCCGTATCCTCTTCAGGTAGATGCATTGTATACCCACCTGCCATACCTCTCGGTATAATACTTATTTGGTGAATTGGATCAGATAATGGAGAATATTTCATTACTACAGCATGCCCTGCTTCATGGTACGCTGTTAATTTTCTATCTTTTTCGCTGATAACTTTGCTCTTCTTTTCTGGTCCAGCAATAACCCTAGTTACTGCTTCATCGAGCTCCTTCATCTCTATAACTGTTTTGTTACTTCTAACTGTAAGTAATGCGGCTTCATTCATTAAATTCTCAAGATCTGCACCTGTAAACCCGGGTGTCCTTTTTGCTAATACATCAAGCTTTACTTCTTCTGCTAAATGCTTACCTTTAGAATGTACTTTTAAAATCTCTTCTCTTCCTTTAACATCAGGTGCTCCAACTAATATATGCCTATCAAATCGACCTGGTCTTAAAAGAGCAGGATCAAGTATGTCCGGTCTATTGGTCGCAGCTATCATGATTATGCCTTCATTTACACCAAACCCATCCATTTCAACTAATAGTTGATTTAGAGTTTGTTCTCTTTCATCATGACCTCCACCAACACCGGCACCTCTTTGTCTACCTACTGCATCAATTTCATCAATAAATATTATACAAGGTGCACTTTTCTTCGCTTGTTCAAATAAATCTCTTACTCTTGAAGCTCCAACACCTACAAACATCTCTACAAATTCAGAACCTGAAATGCTATAGAATGGCACTCCTGCTTCTCCTGATACAGCCCTTGCTAGTAAAGTCTTACCTGTACCTGGCGGGCCAACTAGAAGAATACCTTTAGGAATTCTTGCACCAGCTTCTAAATATCTTTTAGGTTGTTTTAAGAAATCTACAACTTCTGCAAGTTCTTCCTTTTCTTCATCTTCCCCTGCTACATCATCAAAAGTAACTTTTTTCTTATCTGGGGTTGCTATTTTAGCTCTACTTTTTCCAAAATTCATAACACCTCTATTGCCACCACCGCCGCCACCTTGCGACTGCTTCATATACATAAACCAAAATGCTACTAGCATTAAAATTATAAGAAGTGTAGGTACTATTTGTAACCACATCGGCATGCTCGCCGGTTTTATATATGTTTCTATAACCTTTTTATTTGGGTTACTTTCCATAACTTGCAATAATCTCTCTAATGGGACTATGGTTTCATATTGTGTTCCATCATTTAATTCCCCTGTTACAGTTTTATCTTCTCTTACACTAACAGTTTTAATTTCTTTCTTATCCCAATGCTGTTGAAATTGATCTACACTAATAGAACTAACATCTTTCCCAGTTTCTCTTAAGGCTAATGATGCAAAAATCACAAGCACAAATACTGCTACCCAAATTGATGCACCAGAAATTTTCTTCATTAGAAACCCCCCTCTCTTTTCATTACTTTAAAATTTTATCACATTAAAAATGACTTGACAATAAAATATATATTAATTAATAATTAATATATATTTTAAACGCATCTATTTATAAATTTCATCTTTAAGTATTCCTATAAATGGCAAATTTCTATACTTTTCTGCATAGTCTAGTCCATAACCTACAAGGAAATAATCCGGTACGTCATAGCCTAAATATTTAATATCCATATCTACCTTTCTTCTTTCTGGCTTATTAAGTAGACATACAATTTCTAAACTACTTGGTTTTCGTGCTGATAGATACTTTATTAGATATTTAAGTGTAACGCCTGAGTCCATAATATCCTCTACTATCAGTACATCCTTTCCTTGAATTTCAATATCTAGATCTTTTAAAATCCTTACAACACCTGAAGATTCAGTAGAATTTCCATAGCTAGAAACTGCCATAAAATCCATTTTGCAAGGAATTGTAATCTGTTTTAATAAATCTGACATAAATACAACACAACCTTTTAAAACACCAATAAGTATAAGCTCTTTTCCAAAATAGTCCTTACTTATTTTTGCCCCCATTTGCCTAACTTTATCCCTTAATTCATCTTCACTATACAACACTTCTTTAATATCATTGTTCATTCTTATTCCTCACTTTCAATTCTAATCCGCATTATATTTTTAGTATCACTTGAAACCTTGAATTTTTCACTAACCCTATATCCAACTACCCAACCTATATCATCCCCAAAACATACTAAAGGTATTTCATTTCTTTTGTCTTTAGGTATTTTTAAATCCATAAATAAATCCTTTAATTTTTTATTACCCTTCATCCCCAATGGAATGAATTTATCCCCATCTTTTCTATACCTAAGCGTTATTGGTTCCAATATCTTATCGTAGTCAAAATATACAATATAATCATTCCCTTTAACTTCAGTGAATTGTAGTTTGGATTTAACATCAATTTTTAATACTTTGTTTAAAGAACGAATGAAATTTTCCTGGTGTATCTTTAGAGAATACTGATTCTTATTAGCTTCATGATCTTTTATATTTCTATGTATATGCATATTCCCATAACAGTTTTCAACTATTATATTATGAGGTAACATCATATGTTTGCCCGTCTCATGTTTTTGAAGCTCAATAATACTAAATATATGGATTTTTTCAAAGTTATTTAAATTATGATTAACCTCAAGCAAAGCACTTCTAATAATTCTGCTTATAATTGCTTCATGCAAAAGGAAAGCTCGTTTATTTACTATAACCCCTCGCTCTCCAATCTCACAATGTTTTTTATATTCTTTTGCAGAAATGCTTTCCAAATAATCATTATCATTTTTAACAATATCAGATAATCGATTTAAAGCTTTAATTATGTCTTTATTGAAGTTCTCCTCAATGTATGGAATTAACTCTAACCTTACTTTATTTCTCGCAAAAACATTTTCTAAATTTGACTTATCTATTCTTGGATTAATGTTATTTATCTCGCAATATTTTTCTATTTCTTTTCTACTAAGTCTTAATATGGGCCTTACATATATTTTATCGCGAACTGGCCTTATTCCCACCATTCCTCCGATACCTGTTCCTCTCATTATCCTCATTAAAATAGTTTCAGCTTGATCATTAGCATTATGTGCTAATGCAACTTTATCAGCATTCAATTTAATGATAAGATCTTTAAAGAATTCATATCTTACTTCTCGCCCTGCCATTTCACAAGATAAATTTTTTTCCTTAGATATTCTATGTATATCCACTTTTTTGCTATAGAAATCTATATTCAAATTTTCACAAGTTGTTTTTGCATATTCCTCATCTTTGTCAGCTTCAGCCCCTCGAAGACAATGGTTTAGATGTGCGCCAACAAGTGTAATCCCGAGTTCTTCCTTAAATTCATTTAAAATATAGAGCAAACATGTGGAGTCAGGACCACCAGAAATTGCAACTATAACCGTATCTCCCTTTTCAAACATTGAATTTTCTTTTATATAATCCATTACCTTTTCTGACAAAACTTTCACTTCCCAAACTTATTTTTCGTAAGATTTATTATTTTCTAAGTTTTTATATTTTTAATCTCATATTACTATATCATATTACTATATAATATAATAATATATATTTTCCATTTTTTAAATTTTTACTATAAAAAGGAAAAAATGAAGACTATATAAGGAGTTTATGGCTCCTATAAATAGTTTCTTCATTATTTACTTTTCCCAATTATATATATATCTATGACACATTCGAGTTCTTAATATAAGCTATATATCTTTGAAACGAGAATTGTCATATCATCTTTTACTCCATTGCCACTTAATTTTTTTGCTTCTGTTAATAATCCTTCAGCTACCTCCTTAGGATTGTTGCAATTATTTTTACCTAAATAATCTACTACCCAATCAACCCTCCCTACATTTTCATCATTATAATCTAATACTCCATCACTAAGCATAACAATAATATCCCCATTTTTTAATTTCATCTGTTGTATGTCTATATCTGCCTTATCTAAAACGCCAATAGGAAGAGATTTTGATTTTATAATTTCTAAACTGTCTCCTGATTTTAAGAATGTTGCTACCGCTCCCACTTTCAAGAAATCAATTTCCCCAGTATATAAGTCTATGCTACTTAAATCTATAGTAGAAAATTTTTCTTCTTCAGCAAATCTCAATGTCATTATCGAGTTCACCGTGTTAATAGCTGTAATTTTACTAAAACCTGCAGATGTAAACTTTTCTATTAATTCAACAGCAGCCTCACTCTCTCTCCCTGCTTGAGGACCAGAACCCATACCATCACTAATAATCGACATATAACTTCCATCTGTGAGCTTTCCAAAACTGTAGCTATCTCCACTTAACTTTTCACCGTCTTTACACTGCCTAGCAATATTTGAAACCACATGGAATTTAGGTGTTTCTTCAAATGTTACCTTGCACATATTAGTCTTTATATCTATACTACACCCCTCATCACTAACGCACATACACTTCCCTGTGACACCATTTATAATAGGCAATAATTCCTTTACACACATTTGGCTTCCACTACAAGTGTTAAGTGAAACCTTAATACTTAATCTTCCTGCTTTATCATTCAAACACATAAGATCATTATACTTAATTCTATTTTTATCTAGTGCTCTACATATAATCTTTTCCATAGGACTATCTATTTTGATTTCCGAGTTAAAGTCTTCAACAATTTCTCCTACAGAACACGCCATATTATTGATCTGATTTGCTAAAAGTGCTCTGCCTTCACTAAGTCTTGTTCTCCACATTTCATTTATAATATGTTTATTAACAATATCTTCTGTATTTTTAAGTAGGGCAGTTCTTTTTATACATTTTCTTTCAATCTCATCCGGTACACAATAGCTCTTACTCTTACTCTCAAAATTCTGAATCAATTCTTCAAATGCGGCGTAGGTATAATGTAATTCTCTTTTCCAACACATAGATTTCATATTACAATTACTACATACCCTATCCGCAAGATTTTCAACTAACGCACTGCTTTTACCTTTCATTGCAAGCTTCTCATTATCAACTAAATTATTTAATATATCCGACATATTAGAAAGTACATCTGAAAAATTATTTAGCCGTCCTACAAATGTATCTTTAATTTTATTTATATATCCCTGCTCTATACTTTGCTTTTTTTTATCTGAATTGAACTCTAACGATAATTCCCCATAAACCTTTTGTGGTATTAACAAAAATATCACAGCTGCTACAATCGCCTCAAATATTATAAACTTAGGGCCTGTAATACAATAAATTTTTATTATTGAAAAAGCCACTAGATAAGATGTTACACTTAAATACTTGCCGGTTTCTTTAAAAACACCTGTTATTAAACCACAAATGCCATACATTCCTATAAATATAATCATATTTTCAGAAGACATTCCTACAATAATACCCATAGCAACTCCTGATGCAGCTCCAGCCCCACTTCCGTTAATATAAGCTATTATTATAACAAATGTAAGTCCTAAAATATTTGTAATTGATATATTGAAAACACTGAGTCCCCACGTACCTGCTATAATTAAAGAGCTTATAATTGACATACTTATTATCTCTTCATTTGAAAATATATGTTTTGTTTTAATCTCTTTAAAGCATAAAAGACTATAATCCAGAATAAAATATAAAGGGAAGATACATAAAACTAGAAAAAATGAATTTAAAAAAGACATTAACCAGCTTACTTGAACTATAAAAAAATTATATATATAAAATTCAAATATAATAATAAGAAACATGCTAACTAGAGCTGTAGTTTTCACTTCTAACTTATTAAAAATATGACTGAGCAGAGCAATCGTAACTATTACTACTAAATATGATGGTAAATTCACTATGCTATCATATAAAGTGATATATCCTAAAAATGTACCACTGGTAGCAATAATTAAAATCTTATCATTATTAATAAATATAGTAGCTATTAAAAAGGCTATACCAAATGGCGCAGTATTATTAAGCAGTAGCACTCTGCTTATTAATAAGCTTACTGTAAAATAAACAATTCCTCTAACAATTAAATTAATATTTAATGCATTTTTCTTTTGTGCTTCATCCTTTGCCTTTCTGAGTCTTTCGTATGGAAATATATCAATTCCGTATTGCATATTACATATCACCCACCTTTAATATTTAGGACTTCATTATAACAAACCGTTTTGGAAATATTTGTCATAAGGTGAGATGCTTGTACATTTTTTATGAGACATTTATTTGTATTTTTTTTACATTTCGATTTTATTATCCGCTATAATATAAAAAAACCTACCATAGTTATATAGCAGGTTTTAAAATATTAAATAAAGTTTGTCACTTAATGCTATTATATATTCAAGAAAGTTACACATTTATGTTTTTATGTAATATTTTATTGCAAATATACTTTTATAATCCCTAAATAAAAAAACAACTCACAAATTTCTTTGTGAGTTGTGGTAGCGGAAATAGGACTTGAACCTACGACCCTTCGGGTATGAACCGAATGCTCTAGCCAGCTGAGCTATTCCGCCGTATTTGGTTGCGGGAGTAGGACTTGAACCTACGACCTTCGGGTTATGAGCCCGACGAGCTACCAACTGCTCCATCCCGCGATATTTGGTGCTGAAGACCGGAATCGAACCGGTACGGTGTTTAACCACCGCAGGATTTTAAGTC
>NZ_JAENWL010000121.1 GCF_016650095.1 Clostridium sp.
ATATGCTACAGATATAGGTTGGGCATATAAACAAAGTTATAGAATTAAGCAAATTCTAGATAAATGCGTAAATGCAAATTTAGTATTTGAAATACCACAATATAAATAATAGAAATAAGGGTATCCTGCAAAGGATACCCTTATTTTATTGTAACTTGTCCATCATTATTTATTAATACCTTGAAATTATGGGAACCAGCATATCTTTCAAACTCTGTTAAGTTAAGTGGGGTTTTATTTTTATTGCCTACAACAAATATAGAAATTTTAAAACCATCATCCGCGTGTGCTTTAGTTAAGTATTTAAGCTTAATAGATTCATCTAAAATTAAATGTAAGGCTTCTTCCAATGACTTATGTTCTAAAGTGATAAGTTCTTTTATTTTATATCCTCCAGAGCTAATACCTTCAACTTTTTTAATTTTATTTGAACCGTTTACCTCCATCTTTATAGAACAATTCATGTCTACAATAACAGAAAAATTATATCTATTATCCAAATAAAATTTTCTTACTGATACAAAAAGTAATAGTATGAAAGCAATTACCAAGAAATATTTCCAAATATTAACTCTTTGAAATTCTTCACCTGCATATAGTTCACCTATTATAGGTTCAGATGCGTGCTTTTCGAGAGTTACAAATTCTTTGTTAGTGGTTATGATATACACTTTATTGTTCTCAATATTGATTATTTTGCCAGCTTTTCGCATAAGGGCACTCCTTCCATATGATAATAAGTAGGTATACTAAAGTTCAATAATGCTTGACATAAGGGAAAAAAATTGGTACTTTCATTGTAGTAAGGTATAAAATTGTGCCTTATATTTAGAATATATATATTAATAAATAGAGGTATATTATGATGGGTATATTATCAAATAAATTTTACTTATATATAGGTATCGTAATTATATTAAATATTATAGTTACTTATATAATAATTAATATGTTAATGAATAAAAAATCTAGAGAATTTGATAAAAAAATTAACGTTGCTGTTAATGTATTTAAATCTACAACAGATACAAATGATATTTTCAATGAATTATTGAAAAATTTATATGAAATTTTAGCTTATGATTCCGCCATAAGTATATTTAAAAATGATAATGATTTTGAGCTTATGTCTTGTCATGGGTATGGAGAGGAAATAAACCTAAGTAGTTATTTAAAAGAAAACATATCTACTGAATTAATTAAAAAAGCTATGGAATCTAAAGCGACATATTATATTCAGGATTTAAACAAATCAGAATATACAAAGTATACCATTAAATTTCAATTATTATTATATCACATGAGAAGCTTACTTATAATCCCAAT
Source organism: Clostridium sp. (assembly GCF_016650095.1). Classification (GTDB taxonomy): domain Bacteria; phylum Bacillota; class Clostridia; order Clostridiales; family Clostridiaceae; genus Clostridium_AD. The sequence continues at coordinate 1,327 of NZ_JAENWL010000121.1, forward strand.
AATATATAAAGATAAGATATATGGGGCTGCAATAATGCTAAGTCATAAAAGGTCAGCATACAATGAAACTCAAAGAGCTAATGCTTTCTCGTTTGTTAGTCAAGTAGCAATAGCTATAGAAAATGCTACACTTTTTCAAAAATTAAAAGATATGGATAAGATGAAAACAGATTTTTTGTCCACAGTTTCTCATGAGCTCCGAACGCCATTAACTTCAATTATTGGTTTTACAGAAATGGTGAAGCGAAAATTTGAAGGGTCTATAGTTTGTGAACTAGATCTTGAAAGTGATAAAAATAAAAGTGCCGTAGTTAAGATAAGGAGAAATATAAATATAATTTTAACCGAAGGCGAGAGGCTATCGAGTCTTATAAATGAGTTATTAGATATATCAAGAATGGAAGCAGGCAAAGTTAGTTTAAATATGAGAGAAATTGATATAGAAGAAATTATAACTCAGGTAATAACATTAACAAACCCAATTATTAGGGATAAATCATTGCAAATTATACAGAGTATAAGAGAGCCACTTCCCCTAATTATGGCAGATAAAGACAAATTAGTGCAGGTAATAATTAATCTTATCTCCAATGCTATAAAATTCACAGAAGAAGGATGCATAGTATGCTCCGCTAGAGTAGTGGAAGGAAATATTATAGTAAGTATTAGTGATACAGGAGTAGGTATTAGAGAAGAAGATAAAAAATATATATTTGAGAAGTTCAGACAAGTTGGGGACACACTTACAAATAAACCTAGAGGTACAGGACTTGGTCTAGCTATATGCAAGTATATTATCGAAGAACATTGTGGGAAAATATGGGCTGAAAGTGAAATTGGAAAAGGAACTGATTTTTCATTTAGTATACCTATTTCAGGGGCAAAATAAATCTATATAGTATCAAATGTTAAATAATAATATCATAGCTTTTACATATGGAATAAAAAAGTCATTTCGTGTATAATATACTCATTGGAAACTTATTAAAAGTTTAACTGAAATAGAAACTAATGCTTGTTATAGAATACTAATGAGCACTGTGGAAGCCATGAAATACATGCTAAAATCAAATGGGGGTGGATTTTTGAGGAAAGGTACAGAAATATTAAAAACTTTGTTACTAACATTCCTTATTATTATTTTATGTGGGAATTTTAAATATGTAATGGCAGTTGAAAATACTGTTAAGATAGTGTTTGTAGGAGTAGATCATTCTCCATTAGTTGAAGGAGATAGTGAAAGTTTTTATTTGACCGCTGTGGGAGCCGAAAAAGTTAAGTATAGAGCTTTTTTACTTAATGTTAACAATAATACTAAAGTAGAAATTACTAAGGGGTATACGCAAGCAGTAGATGCAAATAAACCATATACAATTACTCCAAGTGAAAAATTCAAATTAGGTAAATATAAGATTATAGTTTGGGTGAAAGAAGAAAGCTCTGTAAAAAGCTATGATAGTCAGTATATAGCTAATTTAAATTGCGTAAGTAGAGATAATAATAATAGAGTCTATTCATCAGGAGATTTGGGTATTACTAAAGATGCTTATACAGTAGGAGAAAAGGTGCTGGTAAATGGAATTAAAAATATTAGTGGTATGAAAGGTCCGTACACGTATAAACTTCATATTTATGATACTGAAAGAAATGAATGGATATTAGATACAAAGGAATATAGGGATAATTTAGAATGGGTCCCTACAAAACCTGGAACGTATGTGTTGGTAGTTTGGGATATGTCTTATAATTCTACACTTTGGAAGCCCTTAATAAAAAACCCGAAAAGCAGGTTATACGAGGGGTGGAAACTTAAGGTTATTACAGTAAAAGGTGCAATAAAAGATGAAGTGAAAAATGTACAAGTCTCTTATGTAGGAATAGGACATTCACCACTTGTAGCAGGTGAAAAGGAGACGTTTTACATTACTTCGAAAAATGCAGAAAAGGTTCAGTATAGAGTCTTCATAGTTAAAGAAGACAACACCTATGAAGATATTTCTAATGGGTATACACCTTTAGTGGATGCAGACAAACCTTACGAAATTTCTTCAGATAAGAAGTTCTGGGTTGGTAAATACAAACTTTGGATATGGGTAAGGGGAGAAAATTCTTTGAAGTATTATGATAGCTCTTCTGGTTATGAACTTAATTGTGTGGAAAAAAATGATAGCAACCGAGTTTATACTATAAATGATATGGATACAGAGAAAAGCACTTATAAAGTAGGAGAAAAAGTTACAGTAGGTGGTATTAAGGATATAAGTGGAATGGCTGGTCCATACAGTTATAAGCTTAGTATTTTTAATACTAAAACAGGTGTGTGGACTTCAACTAATAAGGAATATACATCACAAACAGAGTGGGTTCCAACAGTTCCGGGGATATATATTTTAGATTTATGGGCGATGTCTTCTAATTCCACTTTATGGGATGTTATGAAAAATCAACCTGAAAGAAAACTCTATGAAGGATGGAAACTTAAGGTTATAAAAGTTGTAGCTGAGGATGATGTAGGTAATGAAGTAGAACCAGCTAAGCCATACACTGAAGTTAATCGTTTTTCAGAATTATATACTGCTATGGATAATAAGTATGATGTACTTATAACTGATGTTAAGGTTGACACAGCATATAAGAAGGCGAAAGAAATCGTAAACAATATAACTAACACGAGTATGAGTGATTTAGAAAAGGAATTAGCGTTGCACGAATATGTTGTAAAAAATACAGACTATGATTATGAAAATTATATAAATAAGGGTGTGGAAATGGACTCTGATACGCCTTATGGAACATTAATTCTTGGTAAGGCTGATTGCGATGGATATGCTTATACAATGAAACTACTGTTAAATTTAGCAGGAATAGAAGCTCAGGTAGTAGTAGGCAATGCAGCAGAAGTTGGCGCTGACAATAAAGTGGAAATAGACGATAGCACAAATCATGCTTGGAATATAGTGAAAATAGATGGGGAATATTATCATCTAGATGCCACTTGGGATGAGCCAGATACTAATGAAGGGAATAAGGTAAGATATAAATATTTTAATGTTCCTGATCAAAAAATTTCTAAAGATCATGTATGGGACAGAAAGAAATATGTAGCTAGCGATAGTGAAAAATTTCTATATTTACAACCTATGTACCATGCTGTCATAGATAGCCCTTGGATATATTTTAGTAATGAATTGGATGGCAAAAGGTTATATAAAATGTCATTGGATGGAAAGGTTAGCGTGCCACTTAATGATTCCCAATCTAGGTATGAAGCAATTGATGAGCAGTGGATTTATTACAGTAATTATGTTAATGGTGGATATCTATTTAAGATTAGAAAAGATGGCCTGGGAAATACTGTTTTAAATAGTGAGTGGACTACGGACATTGAAGTACAGGGCGATTGGATATTATATAAAAATGGGGAAAGTGGAAAAGCGTACAAAATAAAGAAAGATGGAAGCGAGCGACAATTAGCAAATTAGGGCATTTAATAAAAAAATCTCACAAACATTAAAAGTGTTTGTGAGATTTTTTTATTTACTTGAATGTCTCTTACAGTATAGGAGAAAGTAATCTTGAAACAGATTCCTTGAATTTAACAATAAAACTTCTATTACTATAATCTTCGAGAGTTAGTTCATCGCAAAATTTTAAATCATCAATAAAAAAGCGATCTAAGTCGGCAGTTATTTCTTTATCATAAATAAAAGCATTAATTTCAAAGTTCAGAGTAAAGCTCCTAATATCTAAATTTGCAGTTCCTACAGAGCTTATAGATTCATCAATAGAAAGAAATTTACTATGTAGAAAACCCTTGGTATAGGTATAACATTTGACACCAGATTCCAGTAATTCTCCCATATAAGATGTAGAAGCCCAGTACACAAATGGATGATCTGGTTTACTCGGTATAATTATACGAACATCGACTCCAGACAAAGATGCTATTTTTAAAGCCTCGAGTATACTGTCATCTGGGATAAAATAAGGAGTTTCTATATAGATAGTTCTTTCAGCCTTACTAATCATTTTTAAATACCCATTTTTAATAGAATTAAAAGTTGAATCGGGACCACTTGAAACTATTTGAAGACCTGTTTTCCCAATGTGGGTTCTGTGGGGGAAATATTTATTATCAAAAACAGAATCTTCATTGGCCGCAAATCTCCAATCCATTAGGAAATGCAATTCCAAGGCATCTATCGCATCTCCTTGTATGAATAAATGGGTATCTCTCCAAAACCCGAATCTTTTAGAAAGTCCTAAATATTCATCACCAACATTAAAACCACCAATAAATGCATACTTTCCATCAATAGTGCATATTTTACGATGATTTCTAAAATTTACTCTAAGGTTTATATAAGGAAGAAAAGGGGGGAAAAAGCAAGAAACTTTTCCACCAGATTCAATTAATGGAGCAAAAAAATGCTTAGGCAATTTAAGACATCCCATGCCATCATAAAGTAATTTTACCTCTACTCCTTCTTTAGCTTTTTTAGATAGAATTTCGAGAATAGCCCTTCCTAAGTTATCATTTTGGAATATATAATACTCCATATGAATATATAATTCTGCACTTTTAAGGTTTTCTTTAAGTTGATCAAATTTTGATTTACCATCAGTAAATATAGTTACGTGGTTATTATTAGTATAAAAGGAATTATCACTACAAAGATTAAGTTTCATCATATCAGAATATTTACTTAAAAAAGGATTTGCTTTAATTAAAGCTTCATTATTTAAAAAATCTTTTTGTTTATCAATAATAGAGTTGAGATTTTCTTTTTCTTCTTTTTTAAGTAAAAACATTTTTTTTCTTTTTAAATTCTGACCAAGAAATAAGTATAAAATAAACCCTATGCTAGGTAAAAATAGTAATACCATAAGCCAAGTCCAAGTACTTGCAGGGTTCTTTCTTTCAATAAATACAACTGCAAAGGCAAAGAGAATATTAATAATAAACAATAAATTCAAAAAACGTAATATTAGTTCGCTTGTAAACATATGAGCCTCCAAAAAATTCATTTTATCCTATAATGATAGTATACATATAATAGCATATAAAAAAACAGTCAAACTTGTAAAAAATAAAATATCTATCTTTTTACTTATTATTTTTCAAACAAAATAAAAATATTTTAATTTAATAATTTATATTATTAAAGGAATAGTGAGTTTTATGGTATAATAAAATAAAATTGGGAGAATCAATTATGGGGGAGAAGTATGGTTGAATTAAATTGTTAATTATATTAATAATATGTATTGGTTTACTTATCTGTGCAATGAAACTTAGATTAGAACGTTACTTTAAATATGAAAATGGAATTGGGGATAAGGAGATGGAATTAGTTCATGGAACGCTTAATGAGGAGATAAATAAATCCTTAGAGCTTACAAAAGAATTAGAGCATGTGATGAATGAGATTCAGAGCAGCGAAAGCTTGTTTAGATCGGATATTCAAAGTATGTCCTCAGCTCACAAACAAAGTATATTAGATAAATGGGTTAGTTATGTAGGATGTTATAATGAATTAAATGAAATTAGGCAAAAATATAAAAGTGAACTTATATCAAAAGATTCACATACTAAATTTAAAAGAGTATTATTAATTTATGCTTCAACTATAGCAATACGTAAAAATGCTGTGTTGTTAGTTAATATTATAGAAAAAAATAAGTACTTAGAGTCTATGTTAAACGAGCCTAGGCCTGAATATAATATTAATAAAAAACAATATTATTACATTTCACAAGAAATTACAGAAATTTCTTATATAATATCACTATTTAGAAATAAGCATTATTTTGATTTTATGGTAAATTACTATGAAAGATATGGATATAAAAGAGATGAAAACGAAAAAGAATTATTAGATTATGCAAGTTCTAATTATTTAAATGTTATAAAACTAGTTAGAAATCATAGAAATATTGTTAAAAGCAATTTGATTGATTTTTTTGGGAAAAATGCTTTTGATTTTTGGTTCCCAATTCAAAAATGGGTTGCTATAAGTATTACTGGAGTTGATTATTCTAGTAGAAAAGAGAAATATGTTAGCAATGAAGATATTAATAGTATTAAAGAAGAATTGCTACCAGGTGACATACTTTTAAAGAGAAATAACTATCAACTAACCAACATAGGATTACCAGGGTTTTGGACTCATTCTGGAATTTATATAGGTTGTTTAGAGAATCTGGATAAGTATTTTAATGATGTCCCTATGGAGAATTGTTTGCGTGTGTCAGAGTATGTAAAATTGAATTATCCTAAAGTATATGATGCTTTGTGCGATAAAAGTGAAAATAGTGGAGAATATATTATAGAAGTTATCGCTCCTGGTGTGGTAATAAATCCTCTAGAGGCTATTGCTAAAGTTGATTATTTTTCAGCAATACGTCCTAAATTATCCAAAGAAGATAAATTAAAGGCATTATTTATAGCTTTTGAATCTTTAGGAAAGGCATATGATTATAATTTTGATATTATGACAGATAATGCGTTGTTTTGTAGTGAGTTAATCTATAAGTCATATTTATGTGCAAGCAATAAGAAAGGAATTACATTTGACTTAGAACCCAAAGCGGGTAGGCTATTGCTTTCACCTAACAGTATTATTAAAAAATTTGACACAGAGTATGATAGTGGAAATGCCGAATTTGATTTTGTAGTATTTTATGATGGTAGTGAAAGAGAAAGAAAAGCCATAAGGAGAAGTGCAAAGGATTTAAAAATAACTTGGAAAATATCTAAGTGGAAAACCGCAAAGCGTAGAATTATATTAAATACAGAAACAAGATATCCAATAGTAAGATTAAATTCAGCATTGTCAAAGCTTAAATTTATTTTATATGGAATGTTTTATTAATTGTGATATATGTATATAATATAAGGTATGTATCAAAAAATATAATTTAAATAGCAGATAATCGTCATCTGAGAAGATGTAATATTAACGACTTCGGAAGGAGACTTCCTTCTGAAATGGGTTAAACTCTAGAATAGAAAGTAGGATAAATAATAAATATGAGAAATATAAAAATTGTAATAGAATATGATGGTACTAAGTATAAAGGATGGCAAAGACTTGGAGATAGTGATAATACAATTCAGCACAAAATTGAATCCGTTTTAAGTAAGATGGCAGGAGAAAATATTGAAATTACAGCTTCAGGTAGAACAGATGCTGGAGTACATGCAACAAATCAAGTAGCAAACTTTAGAACAGAATGTAATATGGCTACACATAAAATGCGTAGTTATTGTTATGAATATTTACCAGAGGATATTGTAGTTAAGACAGTCGAAGAAGTAGATCTCAATTTTCATGCTAGATATAATGCTAAGGCAAAAAAATATGTATACAATATTTGTAATAATAAAGCACACAATGTATTTACAAGAAAATATGATTATCATGTACCACAACCACTAAATGTTGAAAATATGAGAAAAGCATCAGAATATTTAATAGGAGAACACGATTTTCAAAGCTTTACAACACTTAAATCTAAAAAGAAATCTACTGTTAGAGACATTTATACTATAAATATTGTGAATGAAGATGGAAATATAGAAATTAGTATTCAAGGAAATGGATTTATGAAAAATATGGTGAGATTGGTAGTTGGAACACTTGTTGAAGTAGGACTTGGTGAAAGAGACGCAAATGAAATTAGCGATATTTTAGATAGAAAAGAAAGAAAATATTCAGGACATATTGCACCAGCAAAAGGATTATTTTTAGAAGAAGTTAATTATTAAAAACTATTAAGATAATTAGCTTAATATATTTATAAATTAAAAG
>NZ_JAENWL010000279.1 GCF_016650095.1 Clostridium sp.
AAGAAAAACATTTATAAGCTTTGATAATGGATACAATAAATACGCAATTATAATACCAGTAATAAGGGGTGAAATCATTGAAATCAAATCTTTAATTGCATTAATGATACTTCTCAACAACTCTCCAAAATTAAAAACTACATTATAGCTTATAAAAATTAAAGTTGCTGCCAAGGTAATATATATTACATACTTAAGATACTTTCTATCAAATCTGCTTTGCATAGTTACATCCTCCTTAATATCATTATAAAATCTGTTTGAATATCGTAATTTTATACATTATCTCTATCCTCTGTTTTCTTATACATATTTCTTAATATAATTCCAGTCACGATTAGTAACGCAAGCACTATTAAAATAACAATTATTCCTTTTAAATCTTTATTGTAAGCCTGTGACCCAACTGATACCCAAATAAGAGTTGCTGGTATCCTTGATATTGCATAAACAAAAAACAATTTTGATGCTTTTATTGGTGTAAGCCCGGCAATATATATCATCAAATCTTTTGGAATAATCGGAATTAGACAGATGATTAGCAACCCTATTGTACCTTCTGTTGAATTTAAAGTATTACTTATTTTATCTATTTTTTCTTTTGGTACAATTCTACTTATAAGTTCATATCCCAATAATCTTGAAATATAAAATGCACAAACTGTCCCAAGCATTATCCCAATTATTGATAATAAAAACCCCAATGGAATACCATAAATAAAGCCACCACAAAGGGTAAATAAATCTCCAGGGATTACCACTACTATTACATGTGCTGCCTGTAATAGTATGTACATCAAAAATCCTAATCCGCCAAAAGCTCTCAAATATTCCCTTATCGCTTTTGGTTGTTTCACTTTTTCAATAATCCAGGGTGAAAAATTTATTCCAAAAACAACTATACCTAATAAAAACAAAATTAGAATCGCTACTTTAATTTTGATTTTGTTATCTATTTTTTTTATTATCATAATTCCTCCAAGTCTTGGATTATTTCCTTTTTTGGAATTTTTAATTAATTATTACCACTATTCTCATTTTGTTCTCAAGAATAACTCTAGATAAAAATCTTAGGTATACCTGAATATCCGCTTAAATACATCATTTGTGAGTAGAACATTGTAAAACCAAGTATGTCCCCTAATTTAATTTCAATATCACAATCTTCAATATCTATAATTAAGTGATCAGAACTACTACCTATAACTTTAACATCTTGTCTTTGTGGAATTAGATTATCCTGTAACCCAAAATCTTGTTTCCCCACTGCAAGTAATGCCCTCTTTCTTATTCCTTTATCTACATAAGTAGGTTTATTTCCGAAAGCATCAATAAATACTTCTCCAATAGGATGTGTAGGTTTATTTTTTATTTCTACAACCTGAGCTTTTAGTATAAATGTATCCTGATGCATATATTTCATATCATATCCCCAGAATTCATCTAAATCTTTTGCTAATAATATACCCTCGCCAATTCTTAAATTATTTACCCTTTTAGGCATTTTCCCATCTATCATTAAAGGTATTGAGCTTGTAGCTCCTCCTGAAATCATTTCTAGTTTCCTATTTATTTTACTTTCAATTATTTCAGCGATGTTGCATAGTCTTCCTAAGTTCTCTTGCGACGGCATTATTGATCCATAACAACCTAAATTAGTCCCTACTCCAAGTAACTCGACATTTTTAAGATTATTTTCTACATATTCTGCTAAATTAATGAATTCTTCTTCATCAACAACGCCTTCTCTTAAATCTCCAAGGTCAAGCATTAGAACTACTTTATGTTTTTCACCTTGCAATTCACATTCCTTTTGAATCATATTTAATGTTTCTAGTTCAGAATTAAGACTAACTGAAACAAACTTAACCACTTCTTTTATTTCACTAAACATTGGAATTCTAACCAACATAAATGGTTTCTGTATACCGTGTTTCTTCAGTCTGATTATTTGGTTTATTCTTGAACTCGCTATATATGTGCATCCTGCACTTTCATATTGTTCCACAACCTCTGGTATTGCATTAAATCCTTTAATTACCCCCGTAATATTTATCCCGTGTAATTCACATAAATATACCATAGATTTAATGTTTTCGTGTATCTTCTTTAAGTTTATCTCTAGCATTGGATATTTAAAATTTGAATTAGTTTTTTGTATCATATTTGTTCCTCCCTTGAAACTTTTTTTCGTATTGTAAAATAAATAATATGTACTTACTTTGCACAATCTTATTAATAGTATAGCCCATAATAGGGATAATTTATATAATTTTATAAAAGGGCGCAAATTTTTGCGCCCTTTCTTTTAATATAATTTGCAGTTTTTCGTCTTATATTTGACTGGTGGTTAAGCTCTTTTTACCACCGCTCTACTAACAAGCATATACACAAAAGACATTGATATTATAAATAAACATATAAATGTTATTACAGCCATATAAGAATTTTTTGTGTTTAATCCTAATATATTGTTAAAAAAAACTTCTGTTTTCTTCGCAAACTCTGGAGAATTAAATGCAACATTTGCTAAAATAACCTGAATAGCTATAGGAATTATAAACATTAAAATTTTCATTGTTTTATTACACTTATTAAATATCATAGTTATTAATAATCCTATTGCAAATGCAGCAATATAAAAAGCAAATAAAAATGTTACAGTCCTAATTATTATTTGCACGTTATTGCTTTGTATCCATAATTCTTTATTTAGTATATTATAGATACTTGGGAAGTCACCATACCCCATATCATATATCATCGGACCTACCGAAAATATATTATAAATTCTATTTAATATTACATCTATAATAGACATACCTAACGCTATTGGTAAAATAGTTATACTTAGAGATTTAAAATAATCTACTCTCGAAATATTATTAGCTTGAGCGAAATAAAAATTTTCTTTAAAAGAATTTAACCCTAGGACGAATAAAAATATCATAGTTGCAAATTCAATTCCAGATGTATTCCCCCCATCTCCGCTTAAAAATGTTATGCTTGTTACAAAAGTTATCAAAATACAGTAATAAATTATTATCGATTTAAGATTGCTTTTAATATTGTATTTAGCTAGTTTAAAACTTCTCATTATTTTATACCCCCCTCACTTGTCAAATGAATAAATAGTTTTTGAAGTTCAACTTTTGAAATTTCTAAATCTAGTTTCTTCATCTCTTCCTTTTCCATGTCACCATTTTCCCCCATTATAACTGCTGATTTAAAAGAAGACATTACATCTACACTTATGCAATTTTTATCTTTAATATAATCATCAATATTTTTATTAAGTCCTGATACGCAGTAGCATTTATTTAATAATTCTTCTACATTTTCATCATTAATTATTTTTCCATCTTTAAGGATAACTATCTTTTCTAATATTTTTGCAACTTCTTCTATAATATGAGTAGAAAGTATAATGGTCTTAGGCTTTTCTATATAACTTTCCATAAGTTCACTATAAAACATCTCTCTATGATTTGCATCAAGTCCTAAAACCGGCTCGTCGAACATTAATATGTCCGCATTTGATGCCATTGTATTTATAATTTTACATATGGAAGAATATCCAGTTGATAGTTCCTTAATCCTCTTATTTATATTCAATCCAAATTTTTTAGAAAGCTCTAACGCATACTCCATATCAAAGCTTGGATAAAATTCACTAGTCCAATTAAAAAGCTCTTTTATTTTCATAGACTGTGGATATAAATTTTGTTCTGTCATAAAATAAATATTTCCAAGACCCTTTTTATCTTGTGATAAGTCTTTATCATCTATAGAAATAACTCCGCCATCTATGAAAATTCTATTATTTATGACATTTAAAAGTGTTGTCTTCCCTGCTCCATTTCTTCCGAGTAACCCATAGATTTTATTTTCTTCTATAGTTAATGATATATTATCTAAAGCAAAAGTATCCCCATACTTTTTACTTACATTTGAAATCTTTATTGTGCCCATGTTAAATCCCCCTTTCAATCATTTTGATAATATCAAGACTTGAAATATCCAATTTTTTAGCTTCTTCTATTAATGACACTATATAGTTCTCATAAAAATTTTCTTGTCTTTTTTCCATCAACTTTTCTTTACTTCCGGTTACAACAAACATCCCAACGCCTCTCTTTTTATATATAATTCCTTCATCTACAAGTAAATTAAATCCTTTAGCTACAGTAGCGGGATTTATTTTGTACTTAACAGATATTTCCGTTGTAGATGGAATTGCAGTTTCTTCCTCAAAAATGCCCTTAAGTACGTTATCCTCAATAGCTTTCGCAATCTGCGTATATAAAGGTACATCATTATTAAAATTTAAATTCACATTACCACCTTCTTCACTTAATTGGTTAATTACTTATGTAACTAACTATATAACCAATTAACTCCATTGTCAATAGTTAATTTAATTATATGTACTTATAAAATAAAAAAAACAGTCAAAGTGAATGTAGTTCACCTCAACTGATTATATGTTTTTTTGTGCTCGTTTTTAATAGTTCTTCTGCGTCGCTTACTGAAAGTGGCTTACTAAAGTAGTACCCTTGTATATAGTCACATTTCTTTTCTCTAAGTATTGAAAGCTGCTGCTCAGTTTCTACGCCTTCTGCTACAACTATTAAATCCATGCTATGAGCCATTTGAATTATATTTTTAATAATTGATTTGTTTTGTATATTCGTAGTTATATTATCTATAAATGACTTATCAATTTTTAAAGTAGAAATTGGAATCTTCATTAGATAGTTAAGTGATGAATAGCCAGTACCAAAATCATCTAATGCAATTCTAATTCCCATATCCATTAATTCTTCTAATATTTTTATATTAGGTTCAAGTGACTCCATGAGGACTGTTTCAGTAATTTCAAGTTCAACAATATTTGGATTAATTCCTGTAGTTTGAAAAATATTTTTAACACTTTCCACAAAATCTAATTGATGTATATCTACTGATGAAACATTGATACTAATGCTCTTAAACTTATATCCTGCTTCAAGCCACTTTACGGTTTGCTTGCAGGCTTCATTAAGTACC
>NZ_JAENWL010000391.1 GCF_016650095.1 Clostridium sp.
GAGTAACAGAATTGAATAAAAAAAGAAAACTAAGGAGGACTATTATATGAAATGTCCATATTGTGATAAAGAGATGTTAATAGGCGACCTCTACGGAAGCAGAGTAGAATTAAAGTGGTTAGCAAAAGATGCACATAAGGGGATAATCCATGCTTTAACTAGGAGTGGGTGTCCTAAAATAGAAACTTACAAGTGTATCTTTTGCAATAAGTTCATAAGTGACATTCCTTTTGATGGGCTTTAATAGTAAAAATTTAATCTTCCCACAATGAGTAAGGCGATGACTGGATGTCATCGCCTTACTCTAAATTATTTGAATATGATATATTATCTTTTTTTACAATAATATTTTTGTTTTGGACTTATCGGTTTATCTGGCATTGTTAATCTCAATAATCCACCTTCAATCAAAGGATTTAAAATATTATTTCTGACTCCTGATTTTATTGCAATTTATTACCCCCTCTTGTAATTCACACAAACCCTTAAGATATCTACACTAGAATATAAATATATATATATATTACAAAAAAACAAAAACACCTTATTAATATAAGTATAAAAATTGCCTATATAAGTGAGAATCAAACTTTAAAAACTCTATTACGGTACATACCCCCTTTATAAATTTGTAATGTAATAAGTGAATTAATGATAAACCCTTATATTACGTGAAATACAGGATCACTTAATGGAGGCTCTTCCAATAAAACAGTTATAGAACAAAATTTCGAAACTATGAATCGTATGGCAGCTAATAATGAGCTTTCAAGAAATATCGACTACGATGCAGTGCTGGATTTAGATGGAGATTTTGTGCTCCGCCTTAACTATACATCCTTTTATGATAGGTTTGTAAAGTACTGTAGGGAGCATAATGTGGCTCATGAGGTGTTGCCACTGAGTAGTTTCAAAAAACAATTAAGTAATATGCAGTATTGTAAATGCTACAATAAACCTGTGAATTTTTCGGTGAGACAAGAACATCCAAAGTATAAAAAAACTTTTAGATGTGCAGTAGTTTATATTAGTAAGCTTCGGGAGAAGAATGTTGATGTAGATTTTATTGCGGATGATAATGTGGTGGATTGAATATACGAATATATTAAGATTTAACCAATGAGGAAACAGCAATTACTAAATCAAATTCTCTTTTAATCTCTGATATTCCTTAATTAAGTACAGCTTAAATTCCGGACTAAGTCATGAACCAAATTCAAAAGCAATATCCTTATGAGCGTATGTTCCACCATATCTACCAGCACTTGATTTTATACCAATTGCATTAGTAGAAGAAACCCACTTCTTACCGATAGATAATAACTCCTTGTTCCAGATTGATTTTTAATTCCCTCGAATTCGAGGGAATTAAAATCACAATTATATACGCTTTCCCCCTTCATTTATGCCCAACCGTGCTTGCTCCAAGGCATTTAAATCAAACTTTTTCATTTTAAGAAAAGCCTCTGTCACTCTTTGAATTTCCTCTTTTGTTCCTTTTGATAATATTTCTTCCATATTTGATGGAACAATCTGCCACGATACGCCAAATTGGTCTTTAACCCATCCGCATTGCTCTGCCTCAGGTACAGCAGAAAGTTTGCCCCAATAGTAATCTATTTCCTTTTGATCTTTACAATTTACAATTAATGAAAATGCCTCATTGAAATTGAAATCAGCATCATTACCATTATCCATCGCCGAAAAATCAACACCGCAAAGCTTAAAAGCAGCATAATTTATCTTAGCTTTTAATGACTTTGCTTCACCACTGCCATATTTGCTTATTATGCCTATTTCTGAATTTTCGAAAACTTCTGTGTAGTACTTCACTGCTTCTTCGACTTTCCCACATGCATCATTTGAGAAAAGCAAATTTGATGTAATCTTTTGAACTGTTAGTCCACTATCAACAAGCATCAACTGCCAAGACAGTCCATAGCGATCTTGAATCCACCCATACCACTTGCTAAATGGATATTCACCAAGTGGCATAAGTTCAGTACCGCCTTCCGACAATGCTTTCCATTTAATATTCACTTCCTCTAAAGAGTTACAAGCTACCATCAATGAAATCGATGGATTTAATTTAAAGTAAGGACCTGCACTTATTGCCGCGAATGGTTGCCCAGCTAATTCAAAATTTACAATTTCCGCATCTCCTGAAGGAGTATCTCCAATAACTGTCACGTTTAAAAGCTTTGATTGGTCAAATAAACTAATATAGAACTCGGCTGCCTCTTTAGCCTCCTTGTCATACCATAAATGGGGAACTATTTTTTGCATATTGATCTCCTTCCTTAATCATCATTATAAAAGATTTCATGCTTCATATTACCAGTATACCAATTTATCTGAATAAGTAAACATAACCTTATCCTTTTTATTCTCCTATAGAATAGGCATATTCCTCTTCCTAAAATTACATAGAAGAAAATAGCTAAACATATTTTATATTACTCTATATTAAACATATTTTCAGTGATGCCTGTGCTAGTAAACTGTCCTCTTAATAGCTCAAAATACATTCTATTACCAAAAATCCCACCAGTCATTTGTTCTACAGATTTCATCAGTCTTAGCAATATTCTCCTCTGTAATTCAATATCTGTATTAGTATCTACAGCGATTTTATATCCTCAGAAGCTATACCTGTCTCTACAACTATAAAAAGTAACTCTACCAATTCCTTTGAATAAATCTACTTCAGTTACCAGTTCACATTTCCTGGCTATCTTCGTGATTTATTGATTCATTTTTTTATTTTAACAAATGCGTCAATATCATCAGCTAAATACAAAATACCGTAGAAGTTAATCTACAGTATTTCGTATTGCACTTCAATTCAAAATACAGGATATTTGTTTGATACAAGACAGGTTAAAATATTAAGTACTGTTAATGTCCCATCAGAATGTTGATCTATATTAATTGCATAACTACTTAGGGACCCATCATCTTTTATATATTGAACTGTAACAAATTTATAAAATTGATTAATAGTATTCATTTCAATGGATAACTTCAAGATATCTGATATCTTTAATTTTATATATAAGTGAAACAAGTGGCTGAGCACTGTCAATCTTACTAATTTTACTTCCCTTTGAAACATTTACATTTGTGCCACTTCACTCAAAAACTTACATAATTGTTTACTTCCCACAACACTTTTTGTATTTCTTCCCGCTCCCACAAGAACATAAAGAATTCCTACCTATGTTATTTTCATTTATTGCTTTTACTTGACCTGTTTTATCATTATATTCTGGCAACTTAGATAATTTATTACTATATCTTTCTTCATTAAATGACTCCTCATTTTTCAAA
>NZ_JAENWL010000023.1 GCF_016650095.1 Clostridium sp.
CACACCGTGAATCAAAGAGAAAATGGGCTCCAAATATTCAAAAAGTTAAAGCTATAGTTAGCGGAACGCCTAAATCTATACATGTATGTACTAGATGTCTTCGTTCAGGTAAAGTACAACGTGCTATATAATTAAGAAATAGAAATGCAGCTATCCCAGCTGCATTTTTGTTTAAATGCAGCTAAGTTAGCTGCATTTTTTATTTGAATGCAACTATAGGTGATGCATTTCTTATTTTAATGTGCTTACTTATAAATATAAAATATTACATTAAATCATAATATATGCTTTTCTATGTTATTTTCTTAAAAAAAATCTAATTATTCGAGACATAAATCTAGGTAATTTAATAGCCATAATTTTCATTTCTCTTACCTCCCCAACATGAAATATCACTCACTAACAATGATGATTAAGATTCATTATAGTAAATCCACAATAAACAATTGCTCCTCCCGCAACAATTAACCATAACCAAAACGGAGCTACTACTACTAATATAATTCCTAATCCTATACATGCAATGATTACACCAACCTGATTAAAGCATTTAAAGCGCTTATACCATCTTCTCATAAGTTATTCCCCTCCCAAAGTGTTCCAATATTATTATATGATTTACTGTCACTAATGTTGCAAAAATAAAAAAACTATTTATTTATTGAGATAATCAATAAATAAATAGTTTTTCGGTGTCTTAGGGGCATGAAAACAAATAACAAGTCAAAGATGCGACAGATATTTACTTGAATGTCCCTTACATATTAATCTGATGATAATATTATCATCAGAGTTCCAGCTTTAAATTTAAGTTGAACCAGAGGTGCTGCAAACTCATTTGAGATAGTTATACTCTGTCCAACTTTCAGATTGTAATCATTTAAAGGATATTTTGCCCCCTCAATGGTTAATCCAATTATTTCATCACCATAAGATTGTACTGAGAATGTATCACCCACAGTGCCCTTTAACGTAGTCCCGGCATCAATCAACCTAATATTGTTGTTTTCATCCTTTATGCAGGCCTTAATGCCATTTTCTAAGCAAATTTTCAGCATTCCAATATTCCCAAGCAAATGATCAACTCTACTTCCAGTGCACCCTAAGAATACTATTTCTTTTGGCTTCATGCAGAGAGCCTTTTCAACTGCTATTTCAGTATCAGTAAAATCCTTTTCTTCAGGATAAATATCTATGATACAATTGTTCTTTTTAAAATACTCTAATACCTTTTTATCAATGGAGTCAAAGTCCCCCACAAGTAAATTAGGCTTTATATTATAATCATATAGGCAATTAGCGCCGCTATCTGCACCAATTAAAAATGTATTCGCCATAATCTCCTTTATAAGTAATTCTTTAGAGGGTGGTTTCCCTCCCGATATTATTATGACTTTCATGCTAAATACCAGCTCTTAAAACTTTTATGTTTTTCTCAATTTCATCGTTTTTAAATATAGCTGACCCAGCGACAATTACATTAGCGCCACTACTCACAACTTCTCCAATATTGGTTCCATCAATGCCACCATCTACTTGAATCATAATATCTGTATTATATTTATCCGCTAGAGCTCTAACTTCTTTAATTTTATCTGAGCAATACTTAATATACTTCTGACCACCAAATCCAGGGTTTACCGACATAATAAGTACCATATCAAGATTACTTATTAAATATTTAATACAGTCTACAGGCGTAGCAGGATTTAATGCAATCCCAGCTTTAATACCAAAACTTTTTATGTAATTAATAGTTCTATCAATATGTCTATCGGTTTCATAATGAACAGTTATAATGTCAGCTCCCGCTTTTGCAAAATCTTCTATATATCTAGACGGTTCATCTATCATAAGATGTACATCAAATGGCAATTTTGTTAGTTTTCTAATACTCTTAATTACTGGGATACCAAATGAAATGTTAGGTACGAACATACCATCCATTACATCAATATGAATCATATCAGCACCATAAGAATCCAACTGCAGAATATGTTCCCCGAGTCTTGAAAAATCCGCTGACAATATAGATGGTGCTATTTTTATCATCTTTTATTCCCCCTAGTAATAATTTCTTCTAATGTTTTTATATAAAATTTATATCTATCGGTGTAAATTTCATTGGCTTCTACCGCTTCCTTAACTCTACAGTTAGGTTCTTTGTAATGCATGCAATTAGAAAACCTACATTCACATCTATGTTCTTCAAATTCTGGGAAACAATATTGTAATTGTTCTTTCTCTATAAAATCTAAACTTAACGCTGAAAATCCTGGAGTGTCTAGCAAAAATCCCTCTTCATATTCGATAAGTTCACTGTGCCTTGTAGTGTGTTTACCCTTTTGAGATTTTTTACTTATATCTCCGGTTATCATAGCTTCTCTTCCGACTAAGCTATTTAGTATAGTTGACTTTCCAACTCCAGATGGTCCACAGAAAACACTTATATTATTTTTTATTTTTGTCTTAAGTTCGCAAAGACCGTCGCCCTCTTTTGCCTTTAAAAATACTATATCACAACCCACACTTTTTAGTTCATTTATAAGCTCCTCATCAACTTTCTCAACTAAATCCAACTTATTTAAGCAAAGAACTATCTTTAACCTGTAATGTTCACAAAGCACTAGAAATTTATTGAGGAGATCCATATTTAAATCAGGTTGTTTAAACGCAAAAACTACAAAAGCTTGAGTAACATTAGCCACAACTGGCCGTATCATCTCTGTATCTCTTGTAAAAATCTTTTCAATTACGCCTTTGCTTTCATCTGTTTCAAGCATTATTTCTACTCTGTCACCAATAACAGGGGAAAGGCCAGCATACCTGAACTTCCCTCTAGCCTTGCATTCTATAACCTTACCTTGGGCTTTTACAAAATATAATCCACCTATACCTTTAATGATTACTCCTTGCATATATCCTCCATCATTTATCTTTTATTTAATATTATTTATCTATATTTTACATGCATAGCTTATAATTTTTTATTTTTATTGAGCAGTTGGAGGTACTACTGGTGGTACTACAACCTTTACTGTTAAAGTTATAGGGTCTCCAACATTTGCCATAGTACCTGGTTCTTTATCTTGCGATTCAATGATATCCTCATCATTGCCACTAACTATTATAGTAATATCTTTTTGCTGAGCTAAATTTTTTGCATCTTTAACTGTTTTTTCTTTAAAGTCTGGAACCTCAAATTGTTCTATTACAGCTTCTTTATATTCATAAAGACTAATACCTACAGAACTGCCTTCCTCAACGTTCGTATTTGCAGGAATACTTTGATCAAAAACTTTACCATCCTGTGACTTATCATCAGTTGTTACTACTTTTTTATTACCTAATTTCAAATTTCTACTTAGCAATAATCCTTCCGCTTCATTTACCGATCGCTGAAATAAATCTGGAACCTTTGCTAGCTTAACCTCTGGTCCCTTACTTATTACTAAATTTACTTTATCACCTTTTTGAACTAAGCTACCTCCAGTAGGATCTTGACTTATTACTATACCACTCGCAACGGAATCATTGAATTCAGATGTAACACTACCAAGCACCAGCCCAGCTGACAGGATAATAGCATTAGCCGAACTTTTATCAATCCCTTTAACAGAGCGAACTTTGAAACCCTCTTCCCCTTTACTAACATAAACTCTTACTTCGCTATCAGCTAGAACTTCTGTTCCTTCAATAGGAGAGCAAGCTATCACCGTACCTTTAGGTTGGTCGCTATTTTGTTCGTCAGCTACATACATTTTTAAATTTTCTGCCACAAGTAACTCGTCTGCCGCACTCTTATCAAGACCTACGATTTGCGGCACCAATATTTTATCTGCAGTATTTACTTTACTGGCCGCCAGATAGTTTTTATACATAAGTCCTAAAACACTCGCTAGAACAATAAATAAAATTATTGCAACAGAAACTATTATCTTAGTTTTATTTTTCTTATCAACTTTATTCGTTACATTTTTGGTGGATTCTTCTTCATAGTCAGCTACATTTACAGGGGCCATAACTCTAGTGTAATCATTATCCATGCCATTTGCTGCAATAGTATAGGAACTATTATTTTGTATCTTCTGCAGATCTATGAACATATCTTTTGCAGTTTGGTATCTCTTTATGGGTTCTTTCTCTATAGCTTTTAATATTAGTTTATTCAAATTTTCAGGAATATTCCCATTTATCTGCTTAGGTGGCACAACTGGTTCCTGTATATGTTTTAAGGCTACCGAAACGGGGCTTTCCGCATCATAAGGCACTCTTCCTGTAGACATCTCATAAAGCACTATTCCAAAAGAGTAAATATCTGTTCTACAATCTACAAAACTTGCTTTAGCTTGTTCTGGTGAAAAATAATGAGCTGATCCCATTACTGTGCTAGTATTAGTTAAAGTTACAGAACTGGCAGCTTTTGCAATACCGAAATCTGTAACTTTAACCGTTCCATCTTCAGTTATTAAAATATTATGAGGTTTTATATCTCTATGTATAATGTTATTCTTATGAGCACACTCAAGTGCTTTCGCAATTTGCATGCCATAGTCTATTACCTGCTTATTATTCATGCTACCATTTTCAATTATAATTTCTTTTAGCGTTTTCCCTTTTATATATTCCATTACAATATAATTAATATCTCTCTCTTGTCCAACATCATAAATATTAACTATATTATTTGATGAAAGGCTAGCGACAGATAGTGCTTCTTTTTTAAATTTTTCCATAAAATCTATATTATTTGAGAATTCTTCCTTTAATATTTTTACAGCAACATAACGATTGAGCAAACGACATTTAGCTTTATAAACTATTGCCATTCCACCCTCTCCAATTTTTTCTAGGAGTTCATATCTACTCCCTAATATGGTTCCTATCATCTCTGCACTCTCCTTCAAATACGATAACCGATATGTTATCGCGTCCACCCTTAGACTTGCTTAAATCTATTAACATTTTGCAGCTAGTATCATTGTCGTTTTCCATAATAATATCATACATTTCAGAATAAGTCACATCATTAGTAAGGCCATCTGTGCATAAAATCACTTTGATTACATTAGTCAAATCAACATCAAATAAATCAACTTCTACAATCTCATTTGTTCCAAGTGCCCTTGTAATAATATTCTTATTTGGATGATTCCTAGCTTTTTCTTCAGTTATAGTTCCATTATCTAAAAGCTGTTGCACTAGAGAATGGTCTCTTGTAACTTTCGATAATTTTCTTTTATTATCAATAATGAAACAACTACTATCACCTACATTTGCAACAACCATTTCATTTTGTTTTTTCAAACAAATTGTTATAGTCGTACCCATACCTTTAAGGGAATCACTTCGGCTTGCCATATCATAAATTTCCTTGTTTGCACATTTTATTCCACTTGAAAGCACTTCTTTTAAATCTATATCTTGATTATTATTCTTTGCATATTCTATTATAACCTTAATAGCCAGTTCACTTGCAACCTCACCTGCATTGTGACCTCCCATGCCATCTGCTACGGCATAAATGTCAAAATAATTTCCTTCAAAATAACCTACAGAATCTTCATTTATTTTTCTAACATTTCCGACATCAGATAAAACACCCAGCATTGTTACACCCCCTCATTTAAGTTCTTCACTTTAATGTAGCTTCTCCGAAGTTGACCACATGCCGCATTAATATCAAGTCCCATTTCACGTCTTATCGTTGTCTGAATATTATTAGTTTCAAGCACCTTCTTAAATTCAGCAACATCGTTATTTGAAGATCTTTTTAATTCATTCTCTTTTATCTCATTAACCGGAATTAAATTAACATGACATAACATGCCCTTTAATAACTCACTTAATTTTTGTGCATCTTGTATACTATCATTAAGATCCTTTACAAGAGCATATTCAAAGGTTATTCTTCTGTTAGTTTTATTTATATAGTATTTAGATGCATCAATAATTTCTGCAATAGAATACTTATTTGCAATTGGCATACTCTTAATTCTGATTTCATCCGTAGGTGCGTGAAGTGAAATAGCAAGTGTGGTTTGAATATTTATATCAGCAAACTCTATAATTTTTGGTACAATGCCACAGGTAGAAATAGTTATATGTCTTTGACCAATATTTAGCCCATTGCCAGAATTCACAATTTCAAGAAACTTCAATACATTTTCAAAATTGTCAAAGGGTTCGCCACTTCCCATTAGTACAACATTAGAAATTCGTTCGTTAATTAAATGCTGAGATTTCATTATTTGAGACAACATCTCTCCTGGTGTTAGATTTCTAATCATCCCTCCAATTGTAGATGCACAAAATGTACATCCCATCCGGCATCCTACTTGAGTGGATATACATATAGAATTTCCATGTTTATACTTCATAACAACACATTCAATTAAATTACCATCATTTAAAGCAAATAAATATTTCCTTGTATCGTTTAGTTTTGAACTATATTCCTCTATAAGCTCAGGGATTCCTATGTAAAAATTATTTTGTAACTTTTCTTTTATACTGAGTGGAATATTATTCATATTTTTAAATTCCCAAATATCCTTATAAATCCAATCTGTTACCTGTTTAGCTCTAAATTCACTTTCCCCATTACTTTTCATCCATTTTTTAAGCTCTTCTAAATTAAGATCTAATATATTTTTCATTTTATACCCCTACTATGACTTTATAATTTTGGCTATAAAAAAACCATCCATGTATTCATTTGGTAATATAGTAGCATAACCAACGTCACTATAATTTATATTCCCTATTTTACCATAAAATACAGGTTGAATCTTAAACTCTGGATGATTTTCTATAAACCAATCAACATTGCCTTCATTTTCTTCTTTATTGAGGGTGCATGTAGAGTATACAAGTACTCCCCCTTTTTTTATGTATTTAGAGGCATTCTCCATTATATTCCTTTGTGTTTGAATTATATTTTCTATGTCTTTTATATGCTTACTCCACTTTATCTCAGGTTTTTTTCTAATAATTCCAAGACCAGAGCAAGGTACATCAATAAGTACCCTATCTGCAGATTGAAGTAAACTTGGATCATAAATTGTAGCGTCCATAACATCACAAGTTGTATTTACAATTCCTATTCTATTTAAATTTTGTTTTATTAATGATAACTTATTTTCATGTAAATCAAAAGCAAAAATATGTCCTGTGTTTCTCATAATTTCTGCAATGTGTGTTGTCTTTCCGCCTGGTGCACTACAAAGATCTAATACTTCTAGATTTGGCAAAAGGGATAGCGACAGCGCTGTAAGCATTGCGGATTCATCCTGGACTGTTATGTATCCTTCATTAAATAAAAGGTTATTCTCTATGTTTTTCCCTCTAATAATTCGTATTGCATCAGAACACGCGTAGCCTTTTTCTATATTATACCCATTTTCTATAAGTTTTTCCCATATTTCCTCATAAGTTAATTTTAAAGTATTAACTCTAACTGTAACATCAGGTTTATAATTTAATCCTTTAAGAATTTCTTCAGCTTGCAACGGTCCATATTGCTTTATAAAGAGCTTAACCAAAGCCTTAGTGAATGAATACTCAAAACATAATCTTTCAATATCGTTTTTTTCATTATAGTACGGTGCATTGTCGTCTCTTAGATAGTTTCTAAGTACTCCATTAACAAGTTGTGCTGCTCCTACATTACTCATCTTTTTTGTTAAGTTTACAGCCTCATTAACCACAGCAAAGCTGGGTATTTTATCTAAAAACCTAATTTGATAAACCGATATTCTTAATATGTTTAAAACAAAACTATCTACCGATTCGAAGCCTTTTTTTATAAATCTACTCAATATTTTATCTATAGTATATTTATATTTTAAAGTACCATAAACTATTTCTGTAACTAGTGCTTTATCTTTATCATTTAAATCAGATTTATTAAGTTCCAGGCCTAAAACTATATTAGAATAAGCGTTTTCATTTATTACTTTTTCTATAACTACAATTGCAACGAGTCTACTATTATTCATTCTGTTACCCCAATTTTCTATTTGATTTATTTAAGTATTACACCTTCGTCTATCTTATTTCCTATTATATAGTCTTTAACTTTTAGTGGTTTTTTACCTGGAAACTGTATCTCTTCAATAAGTAAAACGCCATTACCAGTTGATATCTTTAATCCTTCTTTTGAAACCTCTATAATACTTCCAAACTTTTCATTTGATACTTCGTTAATTACCTTTGACTTATATATTTTCATTACCGTATCCTCATAATGAGTATATGCAATTGGCCATGGATTTAATCCTCTTATGAAATTATGGATATTAACATTACTTTGCTCCCAATTTATCACAGCCATTTCT
This sequence comes from Clostridium sp., assembly GCF_016650095.1. GTDB lineage: Bacteria > Bacillota > Clostridia > Clostridiales > Clostridiaceae > Clostridium_AD. The sequence continues at coordinate 8,340 of NZ_JAENWL010000023.1, forward strand.
TTGCCTAGCATAGAAGCATACGAAGTAACCTCATTTCCTTGCTTAACAGGCTCTATCTCGTTATTTACTATACCATTTATTGTTTCAACTAAAAGTTCTCCGCCACTACTGCTAAGAATATCATGCAGTTCCCCGGCTGTAATAGTATCCGTAAGCTCCATTTTCTCTGTTAAAAGTATGTCCCCTGTATCAAGACCAACATCCATAAGCATTGTAGTATTTCCACTTTTACATTCACCATCAATTATACACCAATTTATAGGAGCTGCACCTCTATATTTGGGTAGTAATGACGCATGTAGATTTATGCATCCATATTTGGGTATATCTAATATCTCCTTTGGAAGTATTTGACCAAAAGCTACTACCACAATAAAATCCGGTTTTAAGTTTTTAATTATTTCTAACATTTCCTCATTATTTCTAAGTTTTAAAGGCTGATATACCGGTATATTATAGGAGACAGCTAATTGTTTAACTGATGACATAGCTAATTTTTTCCCTCTTCCCTTTGGTCTATCCGGCTGAGTAAAAACTGCAGAAACCTCAAATTCATTTATAAGTTTTTGAAGGGACGGTACCGAAAATTCTGGTGTACCCATAAAAATTATCTTCATATTATTTCCCCTCATCTTCGACAGCTTTGTCTACAAACAATATACCCTCTAAATGATCAATTTCATGGCAGAGTGCTCTTGCAAGAAGATCCTCGCCATAGATTACTATCTCTTCTCCAGCTTCGCTTAATGCCTTCACCGTTACTTTCTGAGGTCTCTCCACATTTTTTTGTACCCCTGGCATACTTAAACAACCCTCATTAGATATATTTGAACCATGCCTTTCTACTATCGATGGATTAATAATTGCCATAGGTCCATCCCCAACATCAATAACTACTATTCTTTTTAAAATTCCCACCTGTGGTGCAGCAAGACCTAGCCCCTTAGAAATATACATAGTTTCTTTCATATCTTTAATTAACAATAAAACCCTATCGTTAATTTCATCCACCACTCTGCATTTTTTCCTTAAAATGTCGTCACCATATTTTCTTATTGTTCTTATTGCCATGTATTAACCCTCCTTATCATTAACCATCACTGAAAGTGCTGTTAAACCATCACTGAAAGTGCCGTTGAACCATCACTGAAAGTGCTGTTAAATCATATTACTCGGATTAATATCTATGCTAACCCGAATACTACTATAAACTTTTTTAACTGATTCATAAACTAAATTTTTTATTTTCTGCGCAGTGTCTTGTTTAATATTCCCTTTAATTATAATTTGCCATCTATAGAAATTTTTAATTTTAGAAATTCCACAAGGGCATGGACCTAATAATGTAATTTTATCATTATTTTTAATCTCATATTTTAAATTTATGCTAACATTTTGTATATTTTTTATTAACAAATTTTCTTCCTCAGAACTCATAGTTATTACTAGGATACTTGTGAACGGTGGATAGTTCATTGTCTCTCTCATCATAATTTCATTTTTATAGAAACTGTCATAATCATTATCCGCTGCATATTGTATAGTTAAATTTTCTGCACTATATGTTTGAATAACTACTTTACCTTCTTTACTTCCCCTACCCGATCTTCCAGATACTTGAGTGAGTAGTTGAAATGTCCGCTCAAAAGCTCTATAATCGGGTAAATTTAATGATAAATCTGCTGCTATAACTCCTACTAAAGTAACATTTTCAAAATCTAATCCTTTAGCGACCATTTGAGTTCCAATCAAAATATCTGCCTGTTTGTTCTTAAACGTATTATATATATATTCATAAGAATTTTTTTTCCGAGTTGTATCAAAATCCATTCTTAAAGTTTTTGCACTTGGGAAAATTCTGTTAATTTCTTGTTCAATCTTTTCTGTTCCAACTCCAAAATATTTTACATAACTGCTTCCACAGCTAGGGCAAGTTTTACTAATTCTCTCTTTCTCGCCACAGTAATGACAAGTTAAATATTCACCTGCATTGTGATAGGTTAATGAAATATCACATTTTTTACACTTAAAAACATACCCACATTTTCTACAGGACACGAAAGTTGAAAAACCTCTTCTATTTAAAAATAATATCACCTGCTCATTTTTACTTAAAGCTTCAATAATACCCTCGTGTAGTGACTTACTAAATATTGAACGATTATTATTCATAAGTTCTTCACGCATGTCAACTATTTCCACTTTGGGCATGGCCGCTCCATCTGCTCTATCATTAATAGTAATCAATTCTAATTCCTTTATTGAAGCTCTATAATAACTTTCGATAGATGGTGTAGCTGAACCAAGTAATAATTTGCAATTTTCTAGTTCACATTTCATATAAGCTATTTCCCTGGCATCAAATTTGGGATCACTGTCAGATTTATAACTTCCTTCATGTTCCTCATCTATAACAATTAATCCTAAGTTTTTAAAAGGTAAAAATATAGCTGACCTTGCCCCAATAGCAATCTTAACATTTCCAAACTTCACTCTCATCCATTCGTCATATCGTTCCCCATCCGACAGTCTGCTGTTAAAAACTGCAATATCACGTCCAAATCTACCTTTGAACCTTTCAACCATTTGAGGGGTTAACGAGATTTCCGGTATAAGTATTATAGATTGCTTGTTCTCTTTTAACATATAGTTAACCAAATTCATATATATCTCAGTCTTTCCACTACCTGTAACTCCATGAATTAAAAATTTTTTATGCTTAGAATTAATTATAAAATCAACTGATTGTTGCTGTTTCTCATTTAGTATTCTTTCTTCATACCTAGAATAGATTTTTTCATTATACCTATTAATTATAACCTCTTCGGTGGTTAAGAATCCATATTTAATCATCGTATTAATTGATGACAGTGATTGATTGAAAGTTTTACTAAATTCGTTCTTGTTGTACTTCATATTATTTAATTGTATAAGTTCATAAATGTTTTTATATGGTTCATTTAAAAATTTGCCTTCTAATTTCTTGCATACTGTTAATACCTGTGCAGTCTTGTATCTTACACCTTTTGTTATGCCTCTTGGAATAATAACTTTTATGCACTCTAAATATGTACATAGATATTTTTTTTTCATAATCTTTATTAGCTCAATATCTGTTATTTTAAGTAATGGCATTTCATCACAAATACTTGTGATATCCTTAATATTATTCACATTACCACATTGCTCATACAATTCAAGTACAAAAGCATCTAATGCCTTGTTTCCCTTGCCAAAAGGCACTTTAACTCTAAATCCTAAACAGACTTTACCTATTAAACTAACAGGTATTTTATATGTGAACACTTTATCCACTTGAACTGAATCATTATTCACCACAACCCCAGCATACTGATACACCTAATCACCCTTTTAATTTTAAATTTTCTTTAATTAATAAAAAGCGCATTAGCGCTTTTTATTAATTAAAGTAAACAATTCCCTAGCGACTTGTTTTTTTGTCATCTTATCTAATGCTATCGGACTACTATCCTTGCTTAAAATAATTACCTTATTATCTTCTGTTCCAAACCCAACGTCTGCTTTTGTTATATCATTGGCAACTATGTAATCTAAATTTTTCCGAAGTAGCTTTGCTTTTGCATTTTCGAGTAAATCATTACTTTCAGCAGCAAAACCTACTAATATTTGCTTCTTTTTATGTAATCCTAATTCTTTTAAAATGTCCTTATCGCGAACAAGTTCTAAATTTAATCCATTTTCACTTTTCTTGATTTTACTGTTACAATATACTTTAGGCTTAAAGTCAGCCACAGCCGCCGCTTTTATAACTATATCACTATCTTCATAATTATTTAAAACAGTTGCCATCATCTCTTCATTAGTATTTATCCTTATGAAACTTACGCCAAAAGGTATTTTTTCATTGCTTGGCCCAGATATTAAAGTTACAACTGCCCCTCTATCTCTAGCTTCTCTCGCAATTGCATAGCCCATTTTGCCTGAAGACCTATTTGTTATAAATCTTACTGGGTCAATAGGTGCAATTGTAGGCCCAGCCGTGACTAAAACCTTAGTTCCCAGCATATCTTTTATAGGATACAAATTACTCATAATTATTTCGAAGATATCTTCTGTTTGTGCCAATTTTCCTTCTCCTATGTCACCGCAGGCGAGTCTGCCTGTAGTGGGAGAAATGAAATCATACCCAAAAGTCTTAAGCTTTTGAATATTTTCTTGTACTATTGGATTATTGTACATATTAACATTCATTGCAGGAGCAAAAATAACTGGTGCATTTGTCGCCATAATAGTAGTAGTAATCATATCGTCAGCAATACCATTAGCAACTTTACCAATTATATTTGCAGTTGCTGGAACCACAACAAACAAATCCGCCTTTTTAGCTAGAGATATATGTTGCACTTCCCATGCTTTAGTCTCTTCAAACATATCATGAATAACTGTATTTTGACTAAGAGATTGAAAACTTATGGGATTTACAAATTCCATAGCTGATTTAGTCATGATAACATGCACGCAAACATTTTCTTTTTTTAATCTACTAATAACATCTAAAGCTTTATATGCTGCTATTCCACCTGAGACGCCAATAACCACTGTCCTTTTATTTTCCATACTATTTTATTCCTTCTTTTGTTGTAATAGCTACAATAGCTCCTTCATAAATTTCATGTATTGCTATAGTAACAGGTTTCGTAGAATCCACATTTACAAGTGGGCTTTGACCTTCTATTATTTGTCTTGCTCTTTTTGATGTTGCTACAACTAACGAATACCTATTGTCAACTTTTTCTAATAAATTTACTATTGATGGATTAATCATTGAATTATTCATTACTAATTTCCTCCTTTAGAAAATCTCCATTCATTCTATCAACTCTACATTTTTCTGCCGTTATAATGCTTTGAATTTTTTCACAAGCATTATCCACTGTGTCGTTTACAACTGCATAATCATATTTTGATGCAAAACTAATTTCTTTATGAGCAGATGTAAATCTAGTAATTAAGGACTCTGGAGTTTCACTGCCCCTATTTGTAATTCTATTTTTCAATTCTTCCATAGATGGTGGAAGAATAAAAATAAATAAGCCGTTTGGATAAGCCATTTTCACCTTCAGAGCCCCTTGAATATCTATTTCGAGTATTACATCGCGTCCCCCATCTAAAACCTTTAGAACTTCAGATTTAGGTGTACCATAATAGTTTCCATAAACTTCTGCGTATTCAAGAAAATCTTCTGATTCAATTCTTTCTAGGAATTCCTCTTTAGTTATAAAAAAGTAGTTAATTCCTTCTGTTTCAGCATTTCTTGGACTTCTTGTAGTTGCAGAGACCGAAACCCAAAAATCATTTTTTTCAAGAAGCGCATTGCAAACAGTCCCTTTACCAGCACCAGAAGGTCCTGAAATAACAATCAACTGTCCTTTGCACACCATTAATCCTCAACCTCGTCTGTATGTTCCTCATCTTTAACAGATAGCCTATGCGCAACAGTTTCAGGTTGAACCGCTGATAGAATAACATGGTCACTATCAGTGATGATAACTGCTCTAGTTCTTCTTCCATAAGTAGCATCAATTAGCATACCTCTATCTCTTGCTTCCTGAATTATTCTTTTAATTGGAGCTGATTCTGGGCTGACTATAGCTACTAATCTATTTGCTGAAACAATGTTCCCAAAACCTATGTTTATCAATTTTATACTCATCGTGTACCTCCTGTTTACTCTATGTTTTGTATTTGTTCTCTAATTTTCTCTATTTCGCTTTTCATGTTAATTACCGTATTTAAAATTTCTAAATCATTCGCTTTTGAAGCTATAGTGTTAGTTTCTCTATTCATTTCTTGAATAATAAAATCAAGTTTTCTACCAATTGGTTCGTCCATTATTAGTGTTTCCTTCATTTGCTCTATATGACTATTTAATCTTACAATTTCTTCGTCAATTCCAGCTTTATCAGCAAAGATTGCAACTTCCATGGCAACTCTGTTTTCATCAAATTCAACTTCCTTATGCAGCGTATTTAACCTTTGAGATAGTTTCTCCTTATACTCACAAACTATAAACGGTGCTCTTTCCTCAATCTTCTGAGCTAAACCATTGATTAAATCACATTTATTTATAACATCCTTTAGTAATTTTTCGCCTTCTCTTTCTCTCATAAAAAGTAGAGCTTCAAGCGCTTTGGTTAGTGATTGCTCTATCTGCTCAAAGGTTTCTGAAACATCTTCTTCCTTTTGTTTAAGAGTCACTACCTCCGGTAATCTAGCTATCTGAGAGACTGATATTTCGCCATCTAGATCATATTTATCTTTTAATGTTCTAAAACATTTCAGATAACTTTCAGCTAATTTTTCATTCAAATAAGCCTCAACATCTTCTTTATCATAATTGCCTTGAGTTACAAATACATCAAGCTTTCCTCTTTTTACTTTTTCACCAATTATTTTTCTAATTTTATCCTCAAAAGCTATTAAAACTCTAGGCATTCTTATATTAGTCTCAAAATATCTATGATTAACACTTTTAATCTCAATGGTAAAGCTTTTACCATCTTTTTCAGAGCTTCCTCTCCCGAACCCAGTCATACTCCTAATCATAATAACGCATCCTTCCCATGTTCATTGTGAACCCTTACAATTATACATAAACTATTACCTAAGTTTCAAGTTAAAATTATAAATTTTCACTTTTATTACGATTTTTTATCTAAAAAAATACTATTAAACTTCATTTAATGTATTTTTAAAATAGTTCACACTTATAATAAAATATTTCCTATATAATTTATATTATACCAATAATAATATTATATCAATAATAATTTAATCATTAAATTTTTTTAGCGATTTTAAAGCTTCTTTAATAATAAGCTTATCTTTAGTCAATGCTATACGGAAATAATCATATCCAAGTTTTCCAAAAACATTCCCAGGTGTAACTAAAATACCATAATTAATCAATAATTCTTCGCAAAATTCATTAGTTGTATAGTTTCTAGGTGTTCTGCACCACAAATAAAAAGTAGCCTCCGTATCAAAAAAATCGATATTTTTTTGTAATAGAATACTTTTGCAAGCTTCACGTCTTTCATCATATATTTTTCTTACATTTTGGACATAATCACGTTCTAAATTAAGAGCCGCGATGGCAGCCTTTTGCACAGGAATGAATTGACCAGAATCACAATTACTTTTTATTTTTAAAAGAGCATTTATTACTTTTGCATTACCTACAGCATATCCTATTCTATATCCTGTCATATTATAAGTTTTAGACAACGTACCAAACTCCACGCATTGCCTTTGTATATCGTATTGCATAAGGCTAATGGCTTTTTTATCTACCTTAATTATCTCATTATATGCTGAATCATTGCATAAAACAATATTATTATCATAAGAAAACTTTATAACACGTTTATAGAATTCTGAGCTCGCTAATGCTCCTGTTGGATTATTGGGATAATTTATAAAAAACAGCTTGCATTTGCTGACAATTTCACCAGGTATATCATTAAGATTTGGCATATATCCATTCTTTTGTGTTAACGGTACAGTATAAGGTATACACCCCCAAAGTTTTGAACAAATGCTGTAAACTGGATATGCTGGTTCAGGTACTATTACACAATCCCCAATATCACATACAGCTGGAATGATATTGCTTATACCTTCTTTTGAGCCTATAAGAATTATTACTTCGTCCAAATTTAAACATACGTTGTAAACTTGACTATAGTATTTTATAACCGCTTTTTTAAGTTCAATTAACCCATCGTAGCTCGGGTAATTGTTATATCCTGGCTCTTTTAATCCCTCTATTAATGCATCGGTAATTTTTGGATGAACTGCTAAATCTGGATCTCCTATACTGAGGTCAATAATTTTTTTGCCTGAGCGCAACACTTCATTTTTCATATCGTTGATTTTTTTAAAATGATATTCGCAAACATTAGATAGTCTATTATTTATTTTCATAATATCACCCTTTATACAATTTTTGTATTATGTTATTCGAGTGATACTAACTTTGTTACAATACTTTAAATTTAAAGTACTTCAAAGTACAAAACAAACCCACTACAGTTTAATATAAAACCATAGTGGATATTTTGCCTTTATACAAACATAATATCAAAAATAGAAATAACCTTCAATGTCATCACGAATATTTAAACTAATTTTCCTTTTAAATTCGGCTTTTGTACCGTCCACTCTCGAATATACGTTCAATTTCTTCTATATTTGTTGTACTAGCAAGTGCAAGCATAAGTTTAATTCTAGCCTTTTGTCCTGGTAGGCTATCTCCAAAGATCACTCCAGCATTTCTAAGTTCTTTCCCACCACCTGGATACCCATAAGAATCTAATACCCTTCCTTTGAAACATCTAGATACCATAACAACTGCCACTCCCTTTTCTATAGCTTTTTTCACTCCTTCTGCCATTTTAGGTGGTATATTGCCTCTTCCCATAGCTTCAATAACAATCCCTCTTGTGCCCTGCTGTACACAAAAATCAATTAATTTTGAATCCATTCCAGCACAAGCTTTTATTAAATCTACTCTAGTTTCTATTTTATCTGTTATTATATGTTCTTTTTTCAAACTATCTCTATAGAATATTGCCTCATTATTATCTATAATCCCTATTGGTCCAAACTCTGGACTCTGAAAAGTATTTAGATGCATTGAATGTGATTTAGTAACCTCGCCAGCACAATTAAGTTCGTCATTTAAGCATACTAGCACTCCCCTGTTACGTGCTTCCTCTGATATAGCAGTACAAATGGAAGCTGATAAATTTGCTGGACCATCATACCCGAGTTCAGAACTATTCCTCATTGACCCTGTAACAATTACAGGCTTCGGATTATTAATAGTTAGATGTAGTAGATACGCTGTTTCCTCAAGTGAATCCGTACCATGAGTCACTACAACTCCACTTATGTCCTCCCTATCTAAGAAACTTTGTATATATTTAGATAATTCCATCATGAGCTCTGGTGTCACATGAGGTCCCGGTAAATTCGAAAAATTATATGATTCTATTTCTGCATGGTCTTCTATTCCTGTAACCATTGCCATTACTTCTTCTCCACTTAGAGTTGGAACTGCAGCCTTTATTCTTGGATCAACCGACATAGAGATTGTCCCTCCATTAAAAATAACTATAACTTTTTTCATTTAAATTCCCCCTAAAATTTGTATTTAAAATAAATAATCTATTTTATTTATTTTCATCCCTTATTAAAATATTATTATGGTAATAAAGCACAATAAGATATACTTATAATTATAAGTATATCTTATTTATCTCATTGTTACTATACACCTAATATGGCTTATAATATATACTAATCTATGCCACATAATTGTTAATGAAGTCGCTGCATCTGTACTTCACTATTTGGTTTTTAAATATTCAAATAAATTTCTTTCTATTTCATCCGCACAATTATCATCTAATGTTATATACTGCCTATGGCCATCTAAGGCCTTTAGTTCAATTTTCCCTATCTCTTGACCAGTAATCTTATCAATATCACGTTCAAACTTCATTATCTTATAACCTTCATTTATAAAGTTATCTCCTTGTTTTTCCATCAAATCACGCTCCTTTTATGGCTATATGGTATAAATTTTAAAATAAAACTTTCGTACTGAAAATTTGCTTTAGTTTTTACTTTCTTTCTTAACATGCTTATGTTTATTGCTAGCCTCTGTTCTTTTAGTTCCAATGTTAACATCTTGACTATTAACTTCACTCTTTTTGCCCTTTTGCATATTATTGCCCCTCCTTTAATCATTGTTTTCTTGAAGTTGATTTTTTTATCCATGCAATACTAGCTCCTGGCTTTATTCTTTAATCAAGTGTTTTCCCATTAAAATTTTGATATAAAGAGGGTCTTTTCTTATCGCCTTCACTTTTCTTAGGTTTACTAATATTGTCCCGTTTAACATTAATGTTACTATTTTTGCTCCCTCCAGCATGTTGATGATCAGGCATTTTTAAAACTCCCTTCAAATTAAATTAGGTACATGAAAATAATATATTTGTTTTAAATCCTTTAATTACACTTTATTATTTTCTCTCTATGCAACATTTATTATACCTATCAACCTAAATTAAAATTTATTTTCAAAGGCTTCAATACAATTTTTTTTATTCTTTAATAAAATTTTACAATTATA
>NZ_JAENWL010000019.1 GCF_016650095.1 Clostridium sp.
GGTAGATTTAGCTTTAATGTAAAGGGCGGAAGATGTGAGGCTTGTAAGGGTGATGGAATAATTAAAATAGAAATGCAATTTTTATCTGATGTGTATGTGCCTTGTGAAGTCTGTAAAGGAAAAAGGTATAATAGAGAGACTTTAGAGGTTAAGTATAAAGGGAAAAATATAGATGATATTTTAAATATGACTGTGGAGCAAGCTGTAAAGTTCTTTGAAAATATTCCGAGAATTTATAGCAAATTTCAAACATTGATGGATGTTGGACTTGGTTATATTAGATTAGGGCAACCTTCCACACAATTATCTGGTGGTGAGGCTCAAAGAATTAAACTTGCTTCTGAGTTATCTAAGAGAAGTACAGGTAAGACATTTTACATTTTAGATGAACCCACTACAGGGCTTCATATTGATGATGTTAATAAACTGATTAAGATACTTCAAAGACTAGTAGATTCAGGGAATACCGTTGTGGTAATTGAGCATAATTTGGATGTAATAAAGTGCTCAGACTATATTATAGACTTAGGGCCTGAGGGTGGAGATAAGGGAGGTAGCATTTTGTGTACTGGAACTCCAAAAGAAATATCTTTAAATGTGAATTCCTATACAGGACAATATCTTAAAAAAATGTTATAATTTATATAAGGCTAGCATATTAATTTAATGCTAGTCTTTGATTATTTTTTAAAAGAGGAGAAAGTGAGTTATGGCTACAATAAGCGAAATTATGAAATATGCAATTATAGCGATTATCTGGATTATAATACTATTTGCTTTAAAAATAATGTCTAAGGATCTAAAAGGTGGAGCAAAGAAGAAACCAATAAGAAAAAAAACTATGGGGCTTGAGGTCATAGAAAGAGGAGAGAATTTTAATTTAAGAGTTGGTGCAGTTATTCCTCTAAACGGTGAACTTTCCATAGGGAGAAAAGCAAATAATCTTTTAATCTTGGGTGATAAATACGTGTCTTCGGATCATGCAAGAATATTTTTAAAAAATACAGATTATATATTGCAGGATTTGAAAAGTACCAATGGTACCTTAATGAATAAAAAAAGGGTAACGGATAAGGTAACTTTAAAAAAAGGTGACGAAATTAAAATAGGAACTTCAATTTTCAAGGTTATAGGATGATTACGGCACAGAAAGTGACGATTACAGCACTGAAAGTGATGATTACAGCACTGAAAGTGATGCTTAATGAGGTGATAGTATGGAAAGCATAAATGACGAGAGGAAACTACTAAGGTATACTTATCTTTTGTGTATAGTTTTATTTTTAAATATGTTTTTTATAGGCAAAGACGGGTTTGATAAAGGTGCCATAATAATGGGATTAATAATATGCTTGATTTTTGCGTATTCACATTTTATTATAAATAGATTTTTTCCTGACGGAGATAAATATATATTGTTATTTTCAAATGTTTTGGCGGTTATAGGCATGGGGATTTTATATAGGTTAGATTCTCCTGTTGCGCTTAAACAACTTATATGGTATTCAGTAGGCATCGCCGTATTTATTTTAGTGGTAGTGCTTTTCCCAAGCTTAACTAAATTTAGAAAGTACAAATGGTTTTATATGATATGTACTCTTATACTTATGTCACTGGGAAGTTTATTTGGCACTGAAACTTATGGAGCTAAAAACTGGATAATTATTGGCGGAATGAGTTTCCAGCCAACAGAGTTTGGTAAGCTAGCTTTGGTAGCATATTTAGCAGCATCACTGCAGTATTATGGGGAAAATGTTAAAGGAAAGGCAGAACTTTTAAAAATTAAAGCCTTAATAGAGCCTGGAATTGTAGTTATGGTATCTCTTGGGTTTATGGTAATTCAAAAGGATTTAGGCTCAGCACTTATATTTTTTGCAATTTCAATTACAATGTTATATATTGCAACTTCAAATTGGAAATATGTATTAGTATGCTTAGGACTCTTCATCATAGGTGCTTTTATAAGTTATAAACTTTTTGCACATGTGCGCTTAAGATTTATGATTTGGGGTGACCCTTGGCAATATGCTACTGATCAAGGTATGCAGGTAGTACAATCTTTAATTTCTATAGCCTCAGGTGGCCTTTTTGGAACAGGCCTTGGGCTTGGATATCCTAAAATGGTTCCTGTAAATACTACAGATTTTATTTTTTCTGCTATTTGTGAGGAAATGGGACTTCTTACTGGGTTTGCTATCCTTATTTTGTATTTTCTATTGTTTTATAGGTGCATGCGAGTCCCAGTCTATGGCAAGGATAACTTTACAAGACTCCTGGCTGTAGGTTACAGTACAATGATAGCTGCTCAAGTATTGGTTATAGTAGGTGGGGTCGTCGGTGCTATTCCACTAACTGGAATAACGCTGCCACTTGTTAGTGCTGGTGGAAGTTCTATGATAATAACATTCTTTGCATTAGGCATACTTCAAAAAATTTCGGAGGATGGTCAAAGTTATGAATGATTTCGTAATTAATATAAAAAAGGTAATGTTGGTATTTTTAATATTTTTTATTGCTTTAATTTTCTACATAACTTATTTTTTTATGTTTAAAAGTGAAAAGGTCGTAGCTAGTACATATAATCAGAGGCTTTGGGCAGAGCGAAATAAGGTATTAAGAGGAACAATTTATGATAGAGATATGGTGGCATTAACAAAAAGCACCAAGATTAGTGTAACGTCTCAGAAACAACAATATTTGCAAGGAGAAATTTTCGCCCATGCTATAGGTTACATGAATCCAGTATACGGACTTACTGGCCTTGAAAAAAAGTATGATGAAGAACTCATGGGCGACGGAGATACAGTGGTTTCAAAACTTTTTTCCTTTAATAAAAAGGAGGAAGCAAAGGTTGGCAATGGATTAAGAACTACTCTTGATTCTAAACTTCAAAAGAAAGCCTTTACACTTCTAAAAGATTCGAAGTGTAAAGGGGCAATAGTGGCATTGAATCCCAAAACTGGAGAAATTTTAGCGATGGTATCTAATCCATCTTACGACCCAAATAATCTACAGAAGAATTGGAAAGAAATAATTGCTAATAAGGATGTTCCACTGCTTAATAGAGCGGTATCTGGGCTATATCCACCGGGGTCTATATTTAAAACTATTACGGCAGTAAGTGCTTTAGAAAACATCCCTAATGTTTATAATAAGGAATTTGATGATAATGGAAAACTAGTGGTGAATGGAGCACAACTTTTGACTAATTATGATGGTGAGGTTTTGGGCAAGTTAAATCTTAAAACTGCTTATATGCATTCTAGTAATGTGTATTTTGGATCATTAGGTATTGATTTGGGTAATAAGGCATTAAAGGAAACAGCAGAGAAGTTTTATTTTAACAAGAATATTGATGCTACAGGGGTAACAATAGACCCTAGTCAATTTCCCTCATACAAGAGCAATGAAAAAGGTAATATTGCGCAAAGTGCTATGGGGCAGGCTGCGGTTTTGGCTACGCCTATGGAAATGGCATTAGTTGTAAGCGCTGTTGCTAATAATGGTATTATGATGGAACCAATGCTTGTTAAAGAAATATTAAGTAGCAAGGGCAAATCTTTAGAAAAAACAGAGTCTAAACAATTAGGAGAGGTAATGACTAAAGAAACTGCTGGGATCATGAAGGAGTTAATGAGAGGCGTTGTAACTGATGGTACAGGAACCAATGCAGCTGTATCCGGCATCGAGGTTAGTGGGAAGACAGGTACTGCAGACCATAAAGCGGATACTAGCAAACAAGAGGCTGCTCATTCTTGGTTTATTAGTTTTGCACCTTATGAAAATCCTCAAATCGCTATAGCGGTAATTGTAGAAGAAGGTGGGGTTGGTGGTGGAAAAGCCGCCACAATAACTAGTGAACTTATTAAAACCTATTTAAAGTAAAACACTAAATTAGTTAACAATAAAGCCTGAAATGTGAATAATAAAGTCAAATATTGTTACAGTATTTGACTTTATTTTGTTATTATCCTAGTTATAGTTTGAACTGAAAAATATTTCATCTTCGAAGAATGTGACTACCTGCGCAGGCTATGGTTAATTGGTGATTTATGAAAAAAAATGACGAGTAAGACTAAAGCTTATACAGAGAAAATGGTATTTACACTATTTTGCAATATATTGCCCAGGAAATTTAACAATATTGGTATATTTGTGACTATATATGGTTAACATCATCGAAAATGATTAACATATCCGATGATGATGATGATTTAATTAAAAAGGAGGTGTTGTATTGTGTTTGATTTTGATTATCAACTAAAGATTCTTCCAGATGTTCCTGGAGTATATCTTATGAGAAATCATCTTGGAGAAGTAATATATGTAGGTAAGGCTAAAATATTAAAAAATAGAGTGAGACAATATTTTAATAGTTCGAAAAATCATTCTGAAAAAGTAAGAGCTATGGTGAAAAATATAGCTGAGTTTGAATATATAGTAACGGATTCGGAAATGGAGGCACTCATTTTAGAGTGTAATCTTATCAAAAGATATAGCCCAAGATATAATATTTTACTCAAAGACGATAAGCATTATCCCTTTATAAAGATAACTATAAATGAGGAATTCCCACGAGTTTTTGTAACTAGAAACATTGCGAATGATGGAGGGAAATATTTTGGACCATATACAGATTCAGCAGCGGTGTATAGCACCATTGAACTTATAAAAAAAATATATCCACTGCGAACATGTAAGCGAGTTATCAAAGAGGGTGGACCTAATGCCAGACCTTGTTTGAACTATCATATTGGACTCTGCAAAGCCCCTTGCGCTGGATACATTAACAAAGAAGATTATGGTGAAATAATAAAAGCTACTGTAGAGTTACTAACAGGAAAAGGCAAAAATATAAAGGATGATCTAAAGCTAAAGATGGAAAGTGCATCTGAAGCATTAGAATTTGAAAAAGCGGTGGTATTTCGCGATAAAATCATGGCTATAGATAAAATAAATGAAAAGCAAAAAATTATAATAGGAAATTGTGAGAATGAAGATTTTATTAATGTATATGTTGATGAGAAAGATGTTTGCATTCAGGTGTTTTTCCTTAGGGATGGTAAGATAATAGGTCGAGAACATTTTATACTGAGTGATGAAGCAAGTCAGTTAGGAAGTGAGCTTATAGAAGAATTTATAAAGAGATTTTACGGCGGTACAGCATTTATTCCCAAAACAATATATGTGCCTTTTATAAATGAGGGAGATATACTAGAGCAGTGGCTTAGCTCTAAAAAAGATTCAAAGGTAATGATTAAAATTCCTCAAAAGGGAGAAAAGAAAAAGACATTAGAGATGGTAGGAAATAATGCTAAGATCACCCTTGCGCAATTTAAAGTAAAGGATAAGCAGGATAAGGAAATTCACAAAATTGCACTGCAGGAGCTTGTGGACTTATTGGATCTAGACGAAATACCTGGTCGAATTGAATCCTATGATATTTCAAATATAATGGGTGTGGATTCTGTAGGTAGTATGGTAGTTTTCGAAGATGGTAAACCTAAAAGCAGTGATTACAGAAGGTTTAAAATTAAGTCTGTAATAGGAGCGAATGATTATGATAGTATGCGCGAAATCTTAGAGAGAAGGTTTAAACGTGGACTCTATGAAGTAGAAAAAATAAAAGAGAGAAATTTAGAATTAAGTAAAGGTAAGTTTTGTGTATTTCCTGAATTAATTCTCATGGATGGTGGAAAGGGACAAGTTAATGTGGCATTGGAGGTTTTAAGTAGTCTTAATATTGATATACCTGTATGCGGAATGGTTAAGGATGATAAGCACAAAACTAGAGGTTTAATATATAATAATATTGAGCTCTATATGAAAAAGAATTCCCAAAGTATGCATTTAATTACTAGAATACAGGATGAGGTGCATAGATTTGCTATTACTTATCACAGAACTTTGAGAGATAAAAGAACATTATATTCTATATTGGATAATATACCTAATATAGGGGAAAAGAGAAGAAGAGAACTATTAAAGAAATTTGGAAGTATTGATAATATAAAGAATGCAAACGCCAAGGAATTGATGGAAACTACATCTATGGATAGCAAGGCTGCAGAATGTGTTTTAGAATATTTTAATGACAGTAAAAAACGTAATACAGGACCAAAATAAAATAGTGTGAATTTAAATTGTTGAAATATTTTAAGAAAAAGGGTAAACTATAGAGGTTATAACTTTCTGAACATAAATTATATGATTTATGATGTGGAAGTATACTATATATAAATATTTTCAAGGAGTAATTTATGAAGCGAAATGCACAATTAATTAAACAATTAAATGAAGTAATAGACAAAGAAAACATAGTGGTAGACGAATCTATGAAAAACCATACTTCTTTCAAAGTAGGCGGGCCGGCAGATATTTTGGTAACTCCGAGAAATTCTGAAGAGGTTCGCACGATAATAAAAATTTGCAAAGAAAATAAAGTTGATTTTTATTTGATAGGTAATGGTTCTAATTTAATCGTGAGAGACGGTGGAATTAGAGGGGTAGTTATAAAACTACTTAAACTTGATAAAATTGAGGTAGAAGGAAGTAAAATAATCGCAGAATGTGGAGCTAGTTTATACAATGTTACGAAGGCAGCTTTAGGGGCAGGACTTAGTGGTATTGAGTTTGCCAGCGGAATTCCAGGTAGCATTGGTGGCGCGTCAGCTATGAATGCAGGTGCTTATAATGGCGAAATGTCTATGGTGCTCGAAAGTATGTTGGCTATTGATAATAATGGCGAATTATTAAATTTAACTAATGGTGAAATGGAACTTGCTTATAGGAGTAGCGCAATTTTGAAACATGGATATACAGTAATAAGTGTTACTCTTAATCTTAAGCAAGGAGATAAGGAAGCAATAAAAGCAAGGATGGACGATCTTGCAGAAAGAAGAAGAGATAAGCAACCTTTAGAATACCCATCAGCAGGTAGTACATTTAAAAGACCAGAGGGTTATTTTTCGGGTAAGCTTATACAAGATTGTGGGTTAAAAGGTTTTTGTGTTGGGGATGCTCAAGTGTCTGAAAAACATTCTGGCTTTATTATTAACAGAAAAAATGCCAGTGCAAAGGATATTTTGGATTTGATTGAACTTGTGCAACATGAAGTGGAAGAAAAATTTGGAGTACAGCTCCACACAGAAGTAAAGGTTTTGGGAGAAGAAAAATTATCCTCCGAGGAGTTATCTTCTTTAGAAGAGTTCTCTTCTAAAGAAGAGTAGATAAGGTACTTTCAAATAAGTTTTAAAATGCACAGCAAGTTAAGTAGCTGTGCATTTTTTTTGTGTTTTCATCTCTATAATTATCGATAAATGTGTTATAATATAAGATGAGTTTGTATTAATATAAATTAGCAAATTAACATTTAAACTGAATTGATTAGAAATATTAAGATATTCCCAATAATAGTAATTAGTAATTTTATGGAGGGGAGGGTTTTTGATGAGATTTGTTATACTGACAGGGTTATCAGGTGCCGGGAAAACTCAAACTATACGAAACTTTGAGGATTTAGGATTTTTTTGTGTGGACAATTTGCCGCCTACAGTAATTCCTAAATTTGCTGAGGCATGTTACCAAACTAACGGAAATATAGATAAGATCGCTTTAGTTATAGATATTAGGGGTGGAAAATTTTTCGATGATCTATTTGAAAGTTTAACCTTTCTTAAAGAACAAGGATATAAGTATGAAATTTTATTTCTAGAAGCTTCAGATGAAGTGCTTGTTAAAAGGTATAAAGAGACAAGACGAAAACATCCACTAGCACCAGAGGGAAGAGTTTTAAACGGAATTGCTGCTGAAAGAAAAAAACTTAAGGATGTACGTGAGCGTGCTGACCATATAATTAATACTACTAAACTTTCTGCAAGAGAACTTACAGAAGAAATAAATAATATTTATGCCGAGGAAGGTCAGATAGAGACTAAGCTTATTGTAACTGTGCTTTCTTTTGGATTTAAATATGGAATACCTATGGATTCGGATTTAGTATTTGATGTTAGATTTTTGCCAAACCCATATTATATTCCAGAGCTTAAACAGTATTCAGGCAATGATAAACCGGTTAGAGATTATGTGTTAGATTTTGAGGGGACTAAGGTATTTATAGAAAAGCTTCAAGATATGTTACAGTATCTTATTCCAAATTATAAAAAAGAAGGAAAAAGACAACTTATAGTTTCGATAGGATGCACAGGTGGAAGACACAGATCTGTAGCTATAGCCAATAGAGTCTATGAAATACTAGAGAATAGTGGGTACAATGTTAATATAGATCACAGGGATATAAATGAAGATGTGAATAGGGGCGGCGGCAAGCTATGAATCCCAATGACTGGTTGAAACCTGGAATTAATATAAAAAGATGGATTATTCTAGTGATTTTAGGCGGCTCAATTTTAGTTTTTGGGATTATTGAGTTCATAAATGGAAAGTATTTTTCTCCGAGAGATATATGGATTTCTATGCTTATCATTGGGCTTGGAGCTTTAAATATATATGTAGCTATATTCCAAATTATTAAATCATTTATCATATTAATAAATACAGGAAAGCTAGATGGGTCAATTTACTCGAAAAAATTGGGAGATTTGATATATGAAAAGAGGGTACTTATAAAAGGACCTAAAATTGTAGTAATCGGAGGAGGTACAGGGCTTGCAACTATGCTCCGAGGATTAAAGAAATTTACCAATAATATAACTGCAATAGTTACAGTGGCAGATGATGGAGGGGGATCAGGGGTTTTAAGAGAAGATTTAGGTATCCTTCCACCGGGAGATATTAGAAATTGCATTTTAGCCTTAGCAGATACGGAGCCACTAATGGAGGAATTATTGCAGTATAGATTTAAAGATGGGAGATTAAAGGATCAAAGCTTTGGGAATTTGTTTTTAGCAGCAATGGATGGAATTTCAAATAATTTCGAAGAAGCTGTTCAGAAAATGAGTTCAGTACTCGCTGTAACAGGTAGGGTTATCCCAGTTACTTTAGATAATATGATTTTAAAGGCAAAACTTAAAAATGGGAAAATAATTGATGGAGAATCTAATATACCAAGTGGTGCTCTTGAAAATAATAGTGCTATTGATGAAATTTTTATAGAGCCTAAAGATGCTAAGGCACTTAAGGAAGCATTAATCGCTATAAAAGATGCAGATGCAGTAATACTAGGACCAGGTAGTCTATATACTAGCATTATTCCCAATCTATTAGTAAAGGAAATAAGTGATGCATTAGACAAAACAAAAGCCTTAAGAATATATGTCTCCAATATAATGACTCAACCTGGTGAAAGTGATAACTATGGTGTGAAAGACCATATAAGGGCTATACACAAACATGCTAAGTGCAAGGTTATTGATTATGTTTTAGTAAATATAGGGGAAATAAGTAGTGATCTAGAACAAAAATACCTTGAAGATAATTCCAAAATGGTTAACATAAATGAAGAGGAAGTTACGAAGCTTGGTATAGAAGTAATTAAGAGTGATTTTGTTAAAATTCAAAAGGGGTATGTAAGACACGATGCAGACAAACTTGCAACTACTTTAGTAGAAACAATTATGGAGAAAAAGTTATTTTATGATAAAAGGGAAATAGTAGAATACTTTTATTTATCGCAAAAGATCAAGGAACATGAAAATAAACATAGTAAGGAGTAGAATAATGTCATTTTCGTCTAAGGTTAAAAATGAAATTTGTAGGTTTACAGAAATGAGTAAGAAAGAAGCCATGGCTGAACTGGCTGCTATAATGAAGGTTAGCGGAACCATTGGACTTGGTTCAAATAAACAAGTGAATTTCCAAATAACCACTGAAAATCCTGCAATAGCGCGACTTATTTTTAAATTATTAAAGGAACATTTTGCGATTCATGCTAGATTATTGGTTAAGAGAAGTAATTCCCTTAAGAAAAAAAATGTGTATGTGGTTATAATTACAGAAGAAATGGGTGTTAAAGACTTATTAAAGCAAGTGGCGGTCCTAGAGGATGAGAACTTCTTTTCGATAGATTATACTATACCAAGCAGGCTAATTGATGCTGAAGAATGCAGACGTAAATATATAAGAGGGGCTTTTTTAGGTGGCGGGAGTATTAGTAATCCTGAGAAAAACTACCATGTAGAGTTTGTTACACATGATAGCGATTATGCAGAGGAACTGTGCACGCTTATTAATAGCTACGGACTATTTTCAAAAATCATACAAAGAAAAAGTAGTTTTGTTATTTATATTAAAGAGGGTGAGCAGATTGTTGATCTCCTTAATATAATTGGTGCGCATAGCTCATTGCTATTTCTTGAAAATGTAAGAATACTGAAGGAAATGAGAAACAATGTAAATAGGCTTGTGAACTGCGAAACTGCAAATCTTAGTAAAACTGTAAATGCATCAGTAAGACAAGTAGAAAGTATTAGATTAATACAAATGGAAGTAGGTTTTCAAAGATTGCCTAAAAATTTAAGGGAGATTGCAGAGCTTAGACTTGAATATCCGGATGAATCACTAAAGGAACTTGGCGCAATACTTGAGCCTCCGGTAGGTAAATCTGGGGTTAATCATAGACTCCGAAGAATAGAAAAGATCGCTGAAGAATTAAGGAAAGAAGGAAGGTAAAATATCTAATGTCAAAGCATGAAGAGATTATTAATCATATTCTTTCCCTACAAATTGGAACTAAAATATCAGTAAGGGGCATAAGTTCTGAATTAGGACTTAGCGATGGTACAGCATATAGAGCTATAAAAGAAGCGGAAAGTATGGGTATTGTTAATACGGTTCCTCAGGTTGGAACTGTAAGAGTCTCGAAGGTACACAAAAAAAATATAGAATCACTTACTTATGCCGGAGTTGTAAACATTCTAGATGCAACTATTTTAGGTGGAAAAGAAGGTATAAATAGAAGCTTAAATAAATTTATAATAGGAGCGATGGATGTTGAAACAATAAATAAATATATAAGGCCAGGTTATTTACTTATTGTTGGAAACCGGGAAGAAGCGCAACACCTTGCCCTTGAAAGTAAAGCCGCCGTATTAATTACAGGAGGCTTTGATTGTAGCGAAAAAATAAAAGCGTTGGCAAATGAAAAGGGTATTCCTGTATTATCTTCATCATATGATACTTTTACAGTAGCAAGTATGATAAATAAAGCTATTTATGAGAGTATGGTTAAGAAAGAAATTATTTTAGTTGAAGATGTGATGGATGCTAATATTACATGTCTTATGGGTACTGATACTGTTGCTACATGGAGAAAACTAATGGCAGAAACTAATCATGAGAGATATCCGGTACTAGATGAACATATGAAGCTTATTGGGATAGTTACTTTAAGAGATTTACAAGGACATAATGACGAAAATGAGCTTATTCATAAAATTATGAATAAGAATCCTATAAGCGTAACACCTAAAACAACCGTAGCTTATGCTGCTCATATTATGGGTTGGGATGGCATAAAAATTTGTCCTGTAGTTGATAAGAAGAAGAAGGTAATAGGAGTTCTAACTATAGAACATGTTATAAGAGCAATGGAATTTGCATTAAGACAGCCTCAAGTAGCGGAAACTATAGAAGACCTTATATTAATGAATTTTAGCTGCGTACATGAGGGGGAAAAGCTACACTTTAATGGTCAAATTATTCCTCAAATGTTAGACCCTGTTGGAACTGCATCTTGGAGTTCACTTAATATGCTCTTATCAACTATGGGAATAATGGCATTAAGACAAAATAACAATATTAATATTTCAGTAGATAGTATTATGGCATATTTTATGAAGCCCGTACAAATGGGCAGTGATATAGATATATATACAGAAGTTGTGGATAAAGGTAGAAGTTTTTCTAAGGTAGAAATAAGCATGTATAATAGAAATAAGGAACCAGTGGCAAAAGCTATGATTTCCGCAAAAACATTTACTAAGTAATATGTTTTTTATCATATTAATAATATTTTATTATAAGGAGGATTTTAATGTTTACACACATAGTATTTTTCAAGTTAAAGAATAAGGATGAAGTGACTGAGGCTAGAAATATTTTGCTTAGTATGGAGGGTAATATACCACAGCTTAAAGGGGTTGAGGTTGGAGCAGATGTGTTACATACTGATCGTTCTTTTGATTTAGCGCTTATTACTAAGTTTGATTCTTTAGAGGATATGAATGCCTATGCAGTACATGAGTATCATGTAAATGAAGTATTGAAATACTTAAAACCAATGCTCGAAAGTTCTAAAGTAGTGGATTACGAGAATTAAATCATCTCTTGAGGAGCTGGTTAATTACTTAAGTATCTTTAGATAATTAAGTATCTTTAGATAATTAAGTATCTTTAAATAATTACACGGTTTGAAGGGGAGTGAAAAAGTATGCACCAAGAACTAGAGATAAAGGATAAAGAAGATTTAGGAAGTTTTGTGCATCTTCATGTGCATACAGAATATAGCTTGCTGGATGGGTCGGGGAAGATTAAGGAACTCCTTTCTAAAACCAAGGAACTAGGTATGAAGAGCATTGCTATAACAGACCATGGAGTTATGTACGGTTGTGTAGAATTTTATAAAGAAGCAAAAGAGCAGGGGATTAAGCCTATTATTGGTTGCGAAATATATGTAGCAGCTAAGTCTATGAATATAAAACAAGCTGATAGAGAAAATGAGACTCATCATTTAGTGCTTTTGGTTAAGAACACAATGGGTTATCAAAATTTAATGCAAATAGTTTCCGCAGCGTCAATTAACGGGTTTTATTATAAACCAAGGGTTGATTATGAATTCTTATCGAAGCATAGTGAAGGAATAATTGCTAGTAGTGCTTGCCTTGGTGGGGAAATTCAAAGTCTTCTTTTACGTGATAATTATGAAAAAGCCAAGGAAATAGCTTTGAAATATATGGAAATATTCAAAGATGGGTTTTACTTAGAATTACAATATCATGGTATGCAGGATCAACTTAAGGTAAATGAACTTATGGTTGAATTATCAAAGGAGACAGGAATCCCTTTAATTTGTACCAATGATACTCACTATATCGTAAAAGAGGATTCTAAGGCTCATGATGTACTTCTCTGCATTCAAACAGCGAAAACTGTTGATGAGGAAAACAGAATGAGATATCCTTCAGATGAATTTTATTTAAAATCTCCTGAGGAAATGGAAAAGACCTTTGCTTATGTACCAGAGGCATTGAGTAATACAGTAAAAATTGCAGAGCAGTGTAACTTTGATTACGAATTTCATGTATCGAAGCTTCCAAAGTTTCCATTACCTCCTGGTACAGATCCGTACGAATTTCTAAGGGAAAAATGCTATAAGGGTATGGTTACCCGGTATAATGTATTTAGTGATGAAATATCTAAGGATTTTTCTATTGAGTATATAAATGAAATAGCTGAGCAAAATGTGGATGCTAAGATGTATGTAGATAGACTTGAATATGAACTTAACATAATAAAACAAATGGGGTATACAGATTATTTTCTTATAGTATGGGATTTTATAAAGTTTGCAGTAGAGCATGATATTCCAACAGGCCCTGGTAGGGGGTCTGCGGCAGGCTCAATAGTTGCGTATGCATTGGATATAACTAAGATAGATCCTATTAAATATAATTTGATTTTTGAACGTTTCTTGAACCCGGAAAGGGTATCAATGCCAGATATAGATTCAGATTTTTGCTACGAGGGACGCCAACTCGTAATTGATTATGTAGTAGAGAAATATGGATCTGATAACGTATCACAAATCATAACCTTCGGAACTATGGCTCCTAGAGCTTGTATAAGAGACGTAGGAAGAGCTATGAATTATTCTTATGCAGAGGTAGATAGAATTGCTAAGATGATTCCAACTGTAATTGGTATAACAATAAATAAAGCTCTCGAGATGAATTCAGAACTTAATTCACTATATGAAGATGATATTCGAGTTGAAGCACTTATAGATATCGCAAAAGCATTAGAGGGACTTCCAAGACATAGTTCCACTCATGCAGCAGGTGTAGTTATTGCGTCAAAACCACTAGTAAGCTATGTTCCTCTTCAAAAGAATGAAGAAATGATAGTAACACAATTTCCTATGGGGACACTAGAGGAACTAGGTCTTTTAAAAATGGATTTTTTGGGACTTAGAACACTTACAGTTATGAGAGATTGTGTGGATTTTGTAAAACAGAATAGAAATGTAAGCATAAATATAGATGATTTAGACATAGAGGACCACAAGGTCTACAAAATGATTGGAGAAGGAAAGACTGTAGGGATATTTCAACTTGAATCTGCAGGAATGACAAGCTTTATGAAGGAATTAAAGCCTGATAATCTAGAAGATATTATCGCCGGTATAAGTTTATATAGACCAGGTCCTATGGCTGAAATTCCACGATACATAAGGAACAAAAATAGTACTGATAAGGTGGAATACGAAACTCCAGAGCTCGAGGGAATCCTTGGTGTTACCTATGGGGTAATGGTATACCAAGAACAAGTTATGGAAATTGTTAGAAAGCTTGCTGGGTATTCCATGGGAAGATCCGATCTTGTTCGTCGTGCTATGTCTAAAAAGAAGCACAAGGTTATGGAAGAGGAACGATATAATTTCATCCATGGAATAGTGGATAAAAACGGAAGCATAGAAGTTGAAGGGTGTCTCCGAAATGGTATTACGGAGGTTGCTGCAAATCGCATATTTGATCAAATGATGGATTTTGCATCCTATGCATTTAATAAATCTCATGCGGCGGCCTATGCGGTTGTAGGTTATCAAACGGCATACTTAATGTGTTATTATCCAACAGAATTTATAGCTGCTATGCTGAACAGCATAAAGGGCAGTAGTGAGAAAATAGCTTTTTATACGCGGTATGCAGTGCAAATTAACATTGGAGTGTTACCTCCTAGTATAAATGAAAGCTTTGCTGGATTTACAGTAAAAGGAGTTACTATAAGATTTGGGCTTACAGCTCTGAAGAATGTAGGAGTAAATGTAATAGATAGCATTGTACGTAATCGAGAAGAAAAAGGCTATTTTACAGGCTTTATGGATTTTTGCAATAAAATAGATACTTCCTGTGTAAGCAAAAGAGCAGTAGAAAGCCTTATAAAAGCGGGAGCCTTCGATGATTTTAAAATCCATAGATCTCAACTTTTGGCGATTTATGAAAAAATATTAGATGGAGTAAACAATGATAGGAAGAGAAATATTTCGGGACAAATAAATTTATTTTTAGATTTTGAAAATGATTATAATAATTTTGAAATAGAGTATCCTAATATTAAAGAGTTTAAAAAGAAACACCTTTTAGCTATGGAGAAAGAAATGACAGGAATATATTTATCTGGTCATCCTCTGGATGAATATGAAGAGACACTTAAAATACAGACTAACACAAGGATATCTGATATTGTGGTAGATGAAAGTCTTGAGGACGGTAATGATTTATTGAATGAAAGCTTTAAACTTCAAGATGGTGATAAAGTTATTATCGGAGGGATAATATCTTTTGTTAATAAAAAAGTTACTAAGAATAATGCAATGATGGCTTTTATTAATCTAGAAGATTTATACGCTAGCGTAGAGGTAATAGTATTTCCTAAGACCTTTGAAAAATATAAGTCTATAATAGAAGAGGATGAAATAGTAATAATAAAAGGAAGAGTAAGTATTAGGGAAGAGGAACAGCCAAAGATATTATGTGAAGACATTAAACCACTTTTAAAGATAAATAGTGAAAAAATTTATATTTTGATAGAAAATGAAGCGTTGATAAAGGACGCATTAAAAAAATTAAAACATAATTTGGCCATTTATAGAGGGAGTACTCCTGTATATCTATGTACAAAAGAACCAAGGAAAATGTACGCTGCGGATAAAGGATTATGGCTAAGTGAAGAATTAGATACTATGGAAGTTCTAAGAAGTATATTTGGTGAAAATAATATAAAAATACAATAACTTTAGTTATAATAACCTTAGTTATAATAACCTTAGTTATAATAACCTTAGTTATTAATAATGGGAGAAATGGTTCTTCTCCCGTTTTCATTCATTGTAAGGTTTACAATGCTCATATCGTGTCCAGTTTATTAAAAATTTGTTATTTTTCTATATAAAACGTTGAATGTTTAGCGAATTTTGTATAAAATTAGAGTATAAGGTTATTTGCAGTTAACAGTAATGTTTTTATTAGAAAATATGGATATGGTATGGTCATAGTGGGACAAGGGTTGTCCCGATGGGACAAAAAACAGAATAATTGAAAATTGTTTTGCACCCAAGAAAACTACGAGGAGGAATATTTATGAAAACAATTGCGGTACTTACAAGTGGAGGAGATGCACCAGGAATGAATGCGGCCCTTAGAGCTGTAGTTAGAATGGCTATATATAAAGGAATAAGAATTATGGGCGTACAAAGAGGATACAGTGGACTTATGAACGGTGAAATTTTTGAAATGGATAGACATTCTGTTTCTGATATAATTCATAGAGGCGGAACTATCCTTAGAACTGCTCGTTGTGAAGAATTTAAAACTAAAGATGGAAGAGAAAAGGCAGCTAATGTGCTCAGAGTGTTTGGAATTGATGGATTAGTAGTAATTGGTGGAGATGGATCTTTCAAAGGCGCACAGCTTTTATCAGAAATGGGTATTGCAACTGTTGGTATACCTGGAACGATAGATAATGATCTATCTTATAGTGAATATGCGATAGGATTTGATACAGCATTAAATACAGTGCTTGATGCTATAAATAAAATAAGAGATACTTCAAGTTCACATGAAAGAATTAGTATAGTTGAGGTAATGGGGAGAAATTGTGGAGATATAGCTTTATATTCGGGAATTGGTGGAGGAGCAGAACAAGTAATTGTTCCTGAAAAAGGGTATGAAATAGATAGTTTGTGTAAAACTATATTTGAGGGTAAAATAAGAGGTAAAATGCACAATCTAATAATACTAGCTGAAGGTGTAGGTGGAGCAAATGAGCTTGCTGCGCAAGTTGAAGAAATAACAGGCATCGAATCAAGAGCTACAATACTCGGACATATTCAGAGGGGCGGAAGTCCAAGTGCCTTTGATAGAATGCTTGCTTCAAAAATGGGAGTAGCAGCGGTAGAAGTGCTCATAGAAGGTAAATCAGGAAGAGTAATTGGTATGAGAGAAGGAAAAATAATAGATGAAGATATCAACACTGCACTAGCAATACCAAGAGTATTCGATGAGAAACTTTATGAAATATCAAAGGTTCTTTCTTACTAAATATCTCTTTAAGAGATGTAATATAAGCATATTTAATTAGAAATACAACAAAATAAATTTTTTAATAAGGGGAGTAGTTTATGAAAAAAACTAAAATTATCTGTACAGTAGGACCAGCTAGTGATAATAGCGAAACTATAAAAAGCTTAATCGATGCGGGGATGGATGCTTCAAGGCATAATTTTTCTCATGGAGATCATGCAGAACATAAAATAAGAATGGATTTAGTAAAGCAGTTACGATTAGAACTTAATAAACATATTGCTATAATACTAGATACTAAAGGACCAGAAATTAGAACAGGAGATTTTGCAGCAGGCAAAGTTGAATTAAAGGAAGGTTCAAAATTTACTATTGTTTGTGGTGAGACCGTTGTTGGAGATGAAACTATTTGCTCAGTAACATATAATAAATTACATGAAGATGTTAAACCTAATGATACTATATTAATAGATGATGGCTTAGTGGGCCTCGTAGTGCAAGAAGTGAAAGGCAAAAAAATAATTTGTAAGGTTGCGAATACTGGTATGGTAGGTAACCATAAAGGAGTTAATGTGCCTGGGGTTGCAATAAATCTACCTTCACTTACAGAGAGAGATGTTCAAGATTTAAAATTTGGCGTTGAGCAGAAAGTTGATATTATTGCAGCGTCTTTTATCAGAAAAGCGTCAGATGTACTTGACATAAGACATGTACTTAACGAAAATGGCGGAGCAGAAATACAAATTTTCTCTAAGATCGAAAATAGAGAAGGAGTTAATAATATCGATGATATTATTAGATTCTCTGACGGTATTATGGTTGCAAGAGGAGATTTAGGAGTTGAAATTCCTACTGAAGAAGTTCCTATAGTTCAAAAAATGATTATTGGGAAATGTAATGCTGCTGGTAAGGCA
The DNA here is from genome assembly GCF_016650095.1 of Clostridium sp. Lineage (GTDB taxonomy): Bacteria > Bacillota > Clostridia > Clostridiales > Clostridiaceae > Clostridium_AD. The sequence goes on from NZ_JAENWL010000019.1 coordinate 18,173, forward strand.
GTTATAACAGCTACTCAAATGTTAGATTCTATGATGAGAAATCCAAGACCAACTAGAGCTGAGTCATCAGACGTTGCAAACGCAATATTTGATGGTACTGATGCTATAATGCTCAGTGGGGAAACTGCTAATGGTAAATATCCTTTAGAGGCAGTAGAAATAATGTCTAAAATTGCAAAAGCTGCTGAAAATGTTCTTAATTATGAAGAAAACTTAAAGAAGAAGAGAAAAAATCATATTCCTAATGTACCAAATGCTATTAGTTTAGCTACTTGCAATACAGCTATGGAATTAAATGCCTCAGCTATTATTACTGCAACTCAAAGTGGTAATACAGCTAGAAAAGTTTCAGCTTATAGACCAGAATGTCCTGTTATAGCTGTTACTCCGTATGAAAGTGTAGCTAGAAGTTTAGCATTAAACTGGGGTGTATATGCAATATGTGCAGCTAAAGTAGAATCTACAGATGAACTTATAGAAAAATCAGTAAATATAGCTTTGGAAGCAGGCTATGTAGAAAAGGGAGATTTAGTAGTTATGGCTGCTGGAATTCCAGCGAATTTTGTTGGTAGCACAAATATGATGAAAGTTCATATTGTTGGGGATATATTACTTCAAGGTAAGGGTAATATAAGTGCATCAGCTTGTGGTACAGCCCATTGTGTAAAAACCGTAAAAGAAGCTAATATCAATATGCAAGATGGAGATATTTTAGTAGTCAAAAGACTAAATAGAGAATATATTGATATATTGGGTAAAGTTTCAGGAATTATTGTAGAAGAAGACGAATTAAGCTCAAGTGTTGTAAGTGAATGTACAACAAAAGGAATTCCAATAATATACAATGCAACAGGAGCAGCGGAAATAATTAAAACAGGTTCATTTATAACAATGGATGCAGGTAGAGGTATTGTGTATAGCGGTAGGGCAAATATAAAAAAATAAAAAGATTAGTATTGTATAAGACATGTATAATTAAAAAAAATATGGTTATAATTACAAATATTAACATGGCAACTGATTTCTTTTTAAGCATCTATATGGTGCTTTTTTTTATGGTATAATAATAACCATAACAAACAAACTATAAGTAAATTAAATATTAGGTGTGTGAAAATAAAAATTGGAGGTATAAACATGAATGGAGCTTTAAGTTGCACTGCAACAGGTTGTATTAATAATATGTCGGGGATATGTTCAGCGAGGACTATCCATGTTTCGGGGTCAGATGCTCATAGTAGTGAGGAAACACAGTGTGAGAATTTCGCTGAAAAGGGATTAAGGAATTCATTTGCTAATGTACTTAACATGAATGTGGTTGGTGAATTTAAACAAGTTTTTAATAATGAATCTATAGAGATGAGTCCAAGGATTAGATGTGAATCTAAAAATTGTAAACACAATGAAAAAAAATCATGCACTGCAAAAAATATTATGATATATGGGAAAGATGCTTTAATTAGTGAGAAAACGGAATGCGAGACATTTGAAGAATAACTAAATTTTAAAACGGTTTTCTAAAGGTTATAAAATTACTTTTACAGTAACCATTTTTGTTGTAAATACTGATGTACATGAAAATAAATATACTAGCATTTTTAGCTGGATGTTTATTTTCATGTGATTTTGTGTGTGAAATATTGGTAGAAGTTCGGAGGAGAAACTATGAAAAGTAAGAGAAAATTTGAAAATTATGTTATCCCTGTTAAAAAAAATGAGGATTATATAATGACTATAGATAATATGGGATACGAGGGTGAAGGAGTAGGTAAGATAGATAACTTTACCGTTTTTGTAGCTGGAGCAATTGTAGGTGAAAAGGTAAAAATAAAAATTGTTAAGGTTTCTAAAAACTTTGCATTTGGTAAATTAATAGAGATAATTGAAACATCACTGAGTAGAATAGAGCCAGTTTGCAGTATATATAAGAACTGTGGAGGCTGTAACTTGCAACATATAGACTACAAAGGACAATTAGATTTTAAAACTAACAGAGTAATACAGGTTATAAATAGAATAGGAAAGTTAGAAGGGGTGATAATACACCCTACAATAGGAATGGAGCGACCTTATAATTATAGAAATAAGGTTCAATTACCTGTGAGCAATAAAGATGGAGTAGTGTGTATTGGTTTTTATGCGGCAAGAAGCCATGACATAATAAATATGGAAATTTGTCATATTCAAGATAAGGTAGCGGATCTTGTGGTAAAGCTAACAAGACAATGGATAACAGAATTTAATATTGAAAGTTATAATGAGGAAAATCACAAAGGTATCTTAAGGCATATTATGATTAGAAAAGGAATTAGAACAGGAGAAGTAATGGTGGTACTAGTTACTAATGGTAAAGAACTTCCACATAAAGAAGAATTTATAGCCTTAATCAGTAAAAAAATTCAAGGGCTTGTTAGTATAATACAAAATATTAATAATGAAAAAACGAATGTAATATTAGGGGCTCACTGCGTATCGCTTTGGGGAAAAGATTCTATAACTGATTACATAGGAGAATTTAAATTTGAAGTGTCACCACTATCCTTTTTCCAAGTCAATTCAATTCAAACAGAAAAGTTGTACAGTAAAGCACTAGAGTATGCAAATTTAAGCGGTGGAGAAGTTGTACTGGATGTTTATTGTGGTACAGGTACTATATCCTTATTTTTATCTCAGAAGGCTAAAAAGGTATATGGCGTGGAAATAGTACCGGAAGCTATTGAAAACGCGATTATAAATACAAAAGAAAATAAGATAAATAATACAGAATTCATTGTAGGAGATGCAGAAAAAGTTATTCCAGAGCTTATTAGCCAAGGAGTACGTGCTGATGTAGTAGTAGTTGACCCACCAAGAAGAGGCTGCGATAAAACTCTTTTAGAAGCCATAAGTAGTATGAAACCTAAAACTATAGTTTACGTTTCTTGTGATCCAGGTACGTTAGCTCGCGACTTAGGTATTTTAGATGAACTTGGATATAAAACTGTTGAGATTCAACCGGTGGATATGTTCCCACAGACGGCTCATGTGGAGTGCGTTGTTA
>NZ_JAENWL010000118.1 GCF_016650095.1 Clostridium sp.
CTTGCTTTCTAACCGCTTTAACAACCTCATATTTACCATCTGCCTCAGCATACATATTTTCAAAGAAATTGTTGCCTCTTTCAGTTGGTGATATTATCATACCGCTAGCAAGAATGTCTGGTGCAACAACAAAACCATTCCTCACTGCATTAGACAAATCAATGATTATATTATTCCGATCGCCTAAATCACGCAGTGTTGTAAAACCTTTCTTTAAGTTATCTTGAGCAAGACTCGCAGCTCTAAGTACCCTGAAGGCATCTGATTGTGTATTCTCTTGCCATGTGTCCATGCCGCTAAGGTCTAGGTGAACGTGTGCATCAATAAACCCAGGAAGAACTGTTTTCCCATTAACATTGATAATTTCTCCTGTAACGGCTGATCCAGCAGGTAAAATATCTGCAATCCTGTCCCCATCAATTACAATGTCTGCAAAATCGCCTTTAAAGTCTGGTGTAAGTTCTTCAAGTACTCTTGCATTTTGTAAAACTAATATAATAGCACTCCTCATCTTTTTATTTATAATCTATTTATACATTTTCCAATCTGTTATAGTATTATGCTTCTGCGAATCTTTTATATCAAATACCAATATTTCCATTCTTTCTAACTCTATGTTACTGTATTTGCTGTTTTTCTTTTTTTCTCAAACTTCCCTAATATTGTATCAGAAAGAATAGCGAGTACTGTTGCTGGAATCGCACCAGCATATATTTTAACGTCTAATTGCAGACTAATCCCAGACATAATTTCTTTCCCTAACCCACCAGCTCCAACATATGGCCCTAAACATGCAACTGCAACTGCTACAACACAAGCAACTCGTAACCCAGCCATTATAAAAGGTATAGATAAAGGAAATTGCACTATAGTTAATAGTTGTAGTGGCGTCATACCAGACCCTTTCCCTGATTCTATAATACTCGCATCTACTTCTTTTATCCCAACATAGGTATTTCTAACTATTGGTAATAACGAGTATAATAATATTCCTATTACCATTGTTTTAAATCCTAATCCAAAATAAAGCATTAATATAGCTAACATAGCTAAACTCGGGATTAATTGAAGTATACTTGTTAAAGAAATTATGAATGATGCAAGTTTTTCATATTTTGCAGCAACAATGCCTAATGGTATCCCAATAATAAGTGCAAGCCCAATACCGTAACCTACCATTAATATCTGCTCAATTGTTAGAAAAAATAATTCAGTACTATTTTGTATCATATACTGACCTAGTTCAATAATGAAATCCATATTAATCCCCTTTTTTCTACTTTATAAGATTCTTTTTTTGTAAAAACTCTTTAGCAACCTCTTCTGTGCTACGCCCTTTAATATTTACTTCACGCATTAAAACCGTCATTTCGTCAGAGCTAATAAGTCCAACGATAGAGTCAAGAATTTTACCAACTTCTGGATACTCTTCTAACACTTCCTTTCTAGCAACTAAAGATGCATCATATGGTGGGAAGAATGCCTTATCGTCTTTTAACAGTTTCAAATCATTTTCTAAAATTTGTGGGTCGACTGTATATGCTGTAACAACACCTAAATCACCATTTGCAATGCCTTTATACATTAATGATAATGCCATCCCTTTTGTATCTCCAAATTTATAACCATATGCCTCTTGATAACCTTTATATCCATCATTTGCACGTTCAAGCCAAGTACTATCTGATCCTAATGTAAGTTTATCTGCATACTTCCCTAAATCTGTCATAGTATTGATCTTATTTTTTTCTGCAAAATCATTTTTTATAGCAATACCATATTGATTACTAAATCCAATGGAATCATACCATTTAATATTATATTTTTCCCCGAATAAATCTTGTGCTTGATCAATTGTCTTTTGTGCATCTGTTGAATATTCTACTTTATCTTCATCAAAATGATTATTATATACTTCTCCTGAATATAAGGTAGCAATATCGAAATCTTTTCTGTCAAGTGATGCGATTACTTGAGGACTAGCTGGAATATCTTCTGTTATATTCACTTGATGAATCGTTTGGTCTTCAACTAATTGCTTCACAATCTGTCCCATAATTTTAGGGTCCGTATACTCTTGTGCTCCATACTCAAATACATGCCCACCCGCTGTAGATTTGTTACTACTACATCCTGTAAGTGTAAGTGTCATTATAGCTAGTAAACTAGCAATTAATATTTTTTTCATAGTGGTAATTCCCCTTTTTTTATATAATTATTAGTTTTCAGAAATTCCTTTTTCTATTTTCCCTAAAAATAAATCTAATAGTAATGCAATAACAATAGCTAATATTGTTCCTGTGAAAATCATAAATTTATCGTTATAACCAATACCAGCTATTATCAAATCACCTAATCCACCAGCACCAACAAGAGCTGCAAGTGTAGTCCAACTAATAACGTAAATAGCAGTTATACGAATTCCAGACATAATATAAGGTAGAGCTACTGGCAATTCAATTTTAAACATTCTTTGATATGTATTAAATCCCATTCCTTTAGCAGCATCTATGATACTTGGATCAATTGATTGCACCCCAGTATAAGTGTTACGTAATAATGGCAAAAGAGCATATAAGAACAATGCTGCAACTGCAGGCTTAAAGCCTATTCCCAAAATAGGAATCATAATTGCTAATAATGCGATGGTTGGTATTGTTTGAAAAAAATTGGCTATGTTAAAAATAAAATTTATAACTTTCTTGTTCTTCATTTTTGTCATATATATGGCAAGCGGTACTGTCACCACTACAGCTAAAGCAATAACCACAAAAGATATAACCAAATGTTCGTAGGTATACCCTAAAATAGATTCATAGTTTTCCCCCAAATAGCTAAGGTAATCTGAGATGAATTCCATTTATACACCACCTGTCTTATTCTCATAACTTTGCTGTAGAGCCTTAAATAATTGGTCGTGGTCTAATACTCCAACTAAGTCATCCGATTCAGAAATAATCGGTATTATAGATGTCTTCATTTTGGTTATTTGTTTCATAACCATATTTATATCAATGTTTTCTAATAATGCTTTATCAGAAACGTTTGTTAACTCTTTTAATATACCTTTTGGACTTGCTAATGCAACATAGATACTTATTATTCCTACATATTTTCTTAACGCATCTATTACAGGAATTTCCGCTACATTATTACTAATCATAATCTCAATAGCTTCCGCTACAGTCTGTTCAGATGAAACACAGGGATATTCTACTTTGATAAATTCACTTAATGGTGGCAACGTTTTAGCGTTTTCTAGTCGTTCCACCCCAATAAATTCTTCAACAAAATCATTAGCCGGATTAGCTAATATTTCACTAGGTGAACCCTTTTGAACGATACGGCCATCTTTCATTAAAATAATTTGATCGGCTATTTTAATTGCCTCATCCATATCATGTGTTACAAAAATAATCGTTTTATTAATCTCTCGTTGAAGACGAATAAGTTCATCTTGTAGTTGCTCCCTCGTAATTGGGTCTAGCGCACTAAAAGGCTCATCCATAAGAATCGTAAATGGTTCTGCAGCAAGTGCACGTATAACACCAATTCGTTGTTTTTGACCGCCACTCAATTTAGAAGGGTAACGGTGTCGAAAACTTTTCGGGTCTAGATTTACCATATTTAGTAATTCATCAACTCTTTGTTGTATTCGCTTTTTATCCCATTTTAATAGTTTAGGTACAGTAGCTACATTTTCGTAAATATTCATATGTGGGAATAATCCAACATTTTGGATGACATATCCCATTTTACGTCTAAGTTCAATTGGATTGATCTGTTTAATGTCTTTTCCGTCTATTAAAATCTCGCCATCGGTAAAATCTGTCAATCTGTTTAGTAATTTCATTGTAGTTGTTTTACCGCAACCACTTGGCCCAATCAATACATTAATTTTTCCTTCTTCAAATGTAAGATCTATATCTTTTAAAGCTTGAAAACCATCATCATAAACCTTATTAATTTTTTTTAGCTGTATCAAAATTTTCCACCTTTCTCTCATAAATTGAATTGTTCCTGAACATCCCTCTTTTACCTGAATAATTTTTAAATTTTAAAAATTACAGATGGTTATATTACAGATGTTAAACGAAAACAAACAACCCGTTTTTGAAAGCAAGTTGTTAGTTATTATTTAATTAAGCCTATCATCTAACTAACCAAGAGTCAAACCTTGACTAAAACTGTCGAAATTCTTGTTAATCCGAAATTATATAGTAAAATCTGTCCAATTAATTAAATGTCAATGCATCTAAAGCAATTATATATTCCATGTTATATGTATACATTTTCTTATGTATCAAGTCCCAGACGTTCCTTTTGAGTTTTTCTATCTTCTGAAAGAACATGTCCAGCACTTTGGTCATAAACTGCTAAAGCTTCCATTATTGAAACCAAACAATTGTCTCGTAATGTTTCTAGTTCTCTTAAATCCTTTCCTTCTCCTTGCTCGGACGTACCTACCACCATTTTGTCTATAAGTTCATCAGTAAGTTCTGGCGCCTCCATGTGCGTCCATGGCAATTTTAGAGTAGGTCCAAACTGTTCCATAAAGTGTTTCATGCCTTTCTTTCCACCTGCGAGGTAGTATGTCATATTAGTTCCCATAACCGCCCATCTTAGTCCAGCTCCATAAGTTATAGCATCGTCAATTTCCTTTGTAGTTGCAATATCATCATTCACAAGATGCAGAATTTCTCTCCATAATGCCTCCAAAAGACGATCTGCTATAAATCCATCAATTTCATTTCTCACATGTAGAGGCTTCATCCCTACTATTTTATGAAATTCCATGGCATTTTCAATTGCTTCACCCGAAGTTTTTTCTCCACCACAAACTTCCACTAAAGGAAGAATATACACTGGGTTAAAAGGGTGAGCTACTATCAATCGCTCAGGATGCGTCATTTCAGCCTGAAGCTTTGAGGGAAGAAGACCAGATGTACTTGTACCAATTAATGCATCCGGACGAGCATATTTATCAATATCGTTTAATATGGCAATTTTTATATTTTCAACTTCAGGAGCACTTTCCTGAATATAATCAGCATTCTCAACAGCTTCTTTTAGATTCTTTGTAAATATAAGCTTTCCCTTTTTTTCCTCTGGAATCTGCACAACTCTTCCTAGTGCACTTTCGGCATTGTTTACAACTTCCATTAAAAGTGATTGTGAATCTGGACCTGGATCAGTAGCATAAACATCAATTCCTCTGTGAAGACATCTTGCAGCCCATCCCGCTCCTATTACACCTACGCCAACAATGGCTACAGTTTTAACTTCATTTCCTTTGATTAACATTTAAGCACGTCCTTTATTTTTGATTATATTAAATTAGCTTTAATTCTTTTCTTGCTTCTGCAGGTGTTAGTATCCTCGCGCCCATTCTTTCTAGGATTTCTCGTGCATTTCCTACTAATTCTTCATTAGTTGCAAACTGTCCCTTTCCTAAATAAATGTTGTCTTCAAGTCCTACGCGTACATTTCCACTCATTATAGCAGACTGAGCTACCCAAGACATTTCCTGACGCCCTAATGCAAAAGAACACCAATTGGCATCTCGTGGCAGTGCATTTACCATAGCTAATAAATTGCTTGTAGTTGCTTCCGCCCCATAAGGTACTCCCATACATAACTGGAATATTGGATTTGGATCTATAAGCCCTTCAGCTATAAGAGTTTTCGCCTGCCAAATATGACCAAGTTCAAAAACTTCAATTTCTACCTTTACCCCGACTGCCTGTATTCTTCTGGCTGTTTCACGAAGCATGTCCATAGTAGAAACATAAGCGGTGGTTGCATAGTTCATTGAACCGCAATCAAGCGTGCATATTTCAGGTTTTATGATTTCAATATGTCTAACTCTTTCAGCTACTGTAGCCATATCAGTTCCAACTCCACCTATTGAAGGATTAGTCTCATCTGGTACAAAGTCAGCTCCCATTCCTGCAGTAATATTAAGAATCATATCTACGCCTGATTCACGTATTAATTTGGATACTTCAATATATAGTTCTAAATCACGGCTAGATAGCTTGGTGTCAACATTTCTTACATGGATATGAGCTATTGCCGCGCCTGCTTTTGCTGCTTTAACTGCAGAGTCTGCAATTTCTTTTGGTGTAACGGGAACATGTGAACTTTTTAAAGCTGAATCCCCCGATCCTGTAATTGAACATGTGATTATTACTCCATTTTTCATTTTGCTTCACTCCTATTTTTTTGTTTATATTATTTGGTTATAACATAGGATAATAATTTCTAAGAAGAAATTTTATAATCTTAATTATTTTATAATCATGATGATTTTATATTCATGTTATCATTGTTCATATACTAAGTCAAGGTAAGCCAATGTATGAGGATATTTTATATACGTACTATTATAAGTTAGTCACATTGTATAAAATATTATCATCTAAGATAAAAAAGAGCTTCTAGCTCGTGAGTGTGTTCACGAGCTAGGAGCTCAAGTGTCAAAAATAGATACTAACTATCCGATGGTACTTTTGAGTATTTGAGAAATCCTTTATCAACATTTAATACTAATATTCCTGTTTCATTCAAATACTCAACATATGACTGTAGCATTCTTTCTATCAAAGCATACTTATATGTGCTTTTTACATTAATATTAAAGTATTTAATAACAGCCTTAAATATATCTTCCATTGTCATAGAACCCTCTATTACTGTAGCTATTGTTAATGCTCTATTCTTAAAAAAATCTATGTTATCCGTTATAAGTTTGGTAATATCATCATCATACATACCCTTATGTGCCACAATATATTTGCTATATTTTAAGTCATAAAGCTTTACTTTGCTTTTCAAATCCTCACTGAGTATGTATGCATAGGGCATTTTAGATCCTTCCATAACTTCATAGCTTATGAGGGCATCTGCTAAATATGCAACATCATCGGGGGTAGTAATGCCTATATGTGCAGGACTATGTCCTGGTGTATGAATAATATTAAATTTAGCGCCGCACACAGTTATACTGTCCTGGTTATCCGAAATCATAATATCAGTAACGCATACCATATCACCAAAGTGATCATTGACATCGGTTAATGTTTGGTTATTGTAATATAGTTTGAGACTTACTGCTGAGCTACAAATAAGCGCTTCGTACTCTGGCATAGCGATAATACAATTATATTTTTCCTTCAAATATGCATTATTTCCTACATGATCTACATGAGCATGAGTGCATAATATAGCAACTACCTTAAAGTTGTTTTTTTCCAAAAACTCATCTATTCCTTCTTTTTCTCCTTCTGCCCATCCTGAATCCAACATAATAATTTCTTTACTACTAATTTTGTAAAAAGGTATGTAAGTCATACCTGTATCAATTAAAAATGTATTACCTTTTACTTTTTTTATTTCCATATTACATATAGCGAAAGTGTGGATTACAAGTACACAAAAACGCCAAATAGTCACTTCCCTTCTTTGTATATTATTTTATTTTTATTATTATAATATATAGTTAAAAATAAAAATCACAATTATTTTATAATCATGATTATTTCAAGTTTATGTTATCATTGTTGTTTCAGTTAGTCAATCTAAGTGTATCTTTTTTACAAATAATATGATATGCTAATCGCGTTATATATAATAACTGTGATTAATGTTCTAATAGATTATATAAGGAAGGTAATAGGAATAAAATGAGTAATAAAAACGTAGCAACTTCTGATAAGAAAAGAATTCAAAAGAATAGAATAATGAAATATTTTATTGAAAGTGTTGAAAAAATAATTATAGATGATGGTATAGATTGTATTACAATACGTAAGGTAGCCGATCTTGCGGGATACAATAGTGCCACATTATATAATTATTTCGATAGTTTAGACCATTTGATTTTCATGGCATCCATGAGTCATTTGGAAGATTATCATTTGGCTCTTCCCTCATATACAAAAGATTGTACCAACGGCCTATCACTCTATATGGAAGTTTCAAGATGTTTCTTCAAATTCTCATATGCGGAGCCTGAAATTTACAAACGTCTATTTCTTCAGAATATAGATGATAAGTATAATGAGTATTCTCAGCAATATTATGAGATTTATCCTGAAAAAGGTTTATCATCATCCGAAATATTGGGTTCTGTATTTAGAAAAAGAAATCTATACGAACGAAGCATGACCATGCTTAATGGCTGCGTTACTAATGGACTTTTAGCTGATGGGTTTATAACCCAGGAAAATGCAGAAGAATACAATAATGTTGCACTTTTGATATACTTTGGAATGCTAACAAATGTACTTCGTAATGTTGTAGATGCAGAGACCGCTATCAATCAGTCCATGAAATATTATCGCAATGTTTTACTAGCTTATATTAAGCCTAAGTACATAGATATGGTTAAACAACTAAAAATTTAATCATAGTCCTCTTTGTTATAATGATGAATATCCTCAAATGAATTTCAATAAGTATAAGATGCCCTATATATCTTTTTCAACGAATTCGGTTTTGAGGTACATATGTAGTAATTAGCAAACAGAACTTGTTCACTTCGTTTCCAATCTCTGGAATGAGGTCTGACCCCATAGAAAAAACTGGGAACAGTTTCTTCTTGCTACTAATATAACTAACGATGACCCTATTATAACTGACAAAATAACTCTTGCCCATTTAAATGAATATCCAGATTATTATAAAAGGCTAGCAAAAATGGAAAAAGAGGCAGAAGAATTTTGGGGTGATAATTAATATAGTAATAATATTATATATCTATTGCAGGCTCCAAACCGCATAAATGATTAATTTTAATGGATACTCATTAAAATTAATCATTTACTTTTTGCCATTATTGCTCTGAGATATTTCTTCTTGTCATAACTAGCGTTTATATCTGTTACTTCAAACATAGGCTTAATTAGGAATCAGTACCAAAATATTTTTTAAGCATAATATATTGTAATATTATATTTTTTGGAGGGTTTATATGTATACCGAGTGTCCTTATTTCTATAACATGCTGAAATTTAATAAATATGTGCAGATGAACAATGAAATGATGTTTGCCAATATGAGGCGTTCTTGTAATAAAAACATATCTCGGGGAGAAATAAAAAATGAAATGAAACAGGCTTCTGAAGTACCCTTAGATGACAACAATATACATCTTGTATCAGA
>NZ_JAENWL010000228.1 GCF_016650095.1 Clostridium sp.
TCGCATTAACTCTTCTTAATTCTACTTAATATTTCCACGTATGCTTCTGTAACATTGCCTAAATCTCTTCTGAATCTATCTTTATCCAATTTTTCTCCAGTTTTAACATCCCAAAATCTGCAAGTATCTGGTGATATCTCATCTGCTAAAATTATTTCTCCTTTATATCTACCAAACTCTAATTTGAAATCTATTAAATTAATATCTTGTTTTAAGAAAAGTTCCTTTAGAATATCATTTATTTCTGAAGCCATTTTATATATTTGTGATAATTCTTCTTGCGTTGCAAGCCCCATAGCTACAGAATGAGAATCGTTTATAAGTGGATCACCTAATTCATCATTTTTATAACTTAATTCAAACACTGTTGTTTTTAGCTTAGTTCCTTCTGCTATTCCATAGCGTTTTGCCATGCTACCAGCTGCCACATTTCTTGTAATTACTTCTAGAGGCACTATTTCAACCTTTTTGCAAAGCTGTTCTCTATCACTTAGTTTCTTAATGAAATGAGTTTTTATACCTCTTTTCTCTAATAACTCAAATAACATTGTAGTTATACTATTATTTAAAATTCCTTTATTCTCAATCTGAGCCTTTTTAACTCCATTAAATGCTGTTGCATCATCTTTATAATATACTCTGATCTCATCTTTATTATCTGTGCTATACATTATTTTAGCCTTTCCCTCATATAATAATACTGAATTTTCCATCAATAATCACTCCTTAATATTTTAATTTGCAAACCTTATATCTTAAATTTCATACTAAAATTCAATATGTTCTTCGTTTTCTGATATAAATTTTTCTTTCATTTCTTTTCTATATTTAATTAGTTTATTTTTAAGTTCTAAATCCTTAAGAGCCAAAATTTGAACTGAAAGCATTCCAGCATTATAGCTATTATTAATGCCCACCGTAGCTACAGGAATGGCTTTTGGCATTTGAACGATTGAAAGTAGCGAGTCAATACCTCCGAGAGCAGCCTTAATTGGCACTCCAATCACCGGTAGCACTGTTTGAGAAGCAATTACACCTGGAAGATGTGCAGCAAGGCCTGCGCCTGCTATAATGCATTCCACCCCACCATTTTCCATTTCCTTTATTACCTGGGTTAGTCTTTCTGGTACTCTGTGAGCTGAGAGAATATGCACTTCATAATCAACATCAAATTCCTTAAGTGCTATTGCTGCATTTTTCATTATTTCTTTATCCGATTTACTACCAAAAATAATTCCTACCTTCATTTTATTACCTCCGCATTGAATTAGAGTATCCAAATTTTTAATTTTCAACAAAAAAAGATTACACCATAAAAAAACTATTCTAATGGTGTAATCCTGAATTAAGGGGTAAAATATTCACCCCATTTCAACTAGTCAATTCAAGATTCACCAATAGTGAGAAGTTAACGGCCTCTCGTAGAAACTTCTAAGCCATATTCTTAGAAATATATTGATGAATTATTTTATTATTTTATATTTTTATCTTAACATCAAATTTTCACTACGTCAATACATTGACAATATTAAAGATAATATCGTTCGTGTTTATATAAGTATATGAGTACTAATTTACTTTTTATAATTATATCGTTCGTGTTTTTCTTTAGAAATAGTTTATAATCTTATATTTAACCATTTATTTAAAATAATTTACTCCTGCTGCAAATATTTTCTGATCTTTTTCACCAATGATATTCTTTCCAATGTTTAAGCCCACTCTTTCTGAGTGACCCATTTTACCGAAAACTCTTCCATCCAAACTAGTAATTCCTTCAATAGCATACATTGAGCCATTGGGATTAAAGTTTATATCATAACTTGGAATACCGTCAAAGTCTACATATTGAGTGGCAACTTGACCATTTGTGAATAATTTTTTAATTACTTCATCATTTGCTACAAATCTACCTTCTCCGTGCGATACTGGGATGGAGTGAACATCTCCAACCTTTATATTACTTAGCCAAGGAGATAGGGTAGAAACCACTTTAGTTTGCACCATACAAGATACATGTCTCCCTATTTCATTATATGTTAAGGTTGGGCTTTCCTTAGTAATATCAGTTATTTTTCCATCTGGAAGTAACCCTAGCTTAATTAATGCTTGGAACCCATTGCATATTCCGAGAATCAATCCATCCCTGTTTTCTAACAGCTCGCTAATACTTTCGCTTATTATTGGATTTCTGAAAAATGTAGCTATAAATTTACCAGATCCATCTGGTTCATCACCAGCACTAAACCCACCTGGAAGCATAACAATTTGAGAATTTCTTATCTTCTCTGCTATAACTTTTATAGATTCTTCAATATGGCTTGATGATAAATTATTTAATACCATAATTTCCACTTCAGCTCCAGCTTTCTCAAAGGCTCTCATTGAATCATATTCACAATTAGTACCTGGGAACACAGGAATTATAACTTTAGGCTTTGCTATTTTAATTATAGGAGTTACTTTTGATTTTGAGTTCTCAATACTTACGTAGGTTTTATCATTTCTACTACTCAATTTAGAATTATTAACTTTTGTGCTAAATACACTTTCTAGCGTTCCTTCCCAATTACTTAGTGCCTCTTCTAAACTAATAGTTTCCCCTAAGACTTTGATAATTGGTTCTACTTGTGTATGTCCAAGTATCCTAATATTTGTATTGTCTTTAATTAAATCTTGCACAAGATCCTTATCTATTTCCATTACTATACTTCCATAATCCTCTTTGAATATACTTTGTGCCTGAATATCATCATTAAAGCTAAATCCTATATTATTACCAAAGCACATTTTTGATATAGCCTCTGTAAGGCCACCCATTCCTACTGCATAAGTTGATAAAACTTTGCCACTCTCTATTAATGTCTTTACTAATTTATAGTTTCCGCGAAGCTTCTCAAAATCAGGTAATCCATCTTCCCCGATGTTTGCATAAATTAATACTACCTGGCTATCTACGTTTTTAAACTCTGGAGATATGACCACATCTGTGTTTATAACGTCTACCGCAAAGGATACCAACGTTGGTGGTACATTCATATCATTAAAGGTACCTGACATACTGTCTTTTCCACCAATAGCCGCTATACCAAATTCCTTTTGAACATGTAGCGCTCCGAGGAGTGCTGAAAATGGTTTACCCCACTTATTAGGCTCTTTTGACAATCTTTCAAAGTATTCTTGGAATGTAAGTTTAATATTTTCATAATCAGCGCCACTTGCTACTACCTTTGTTACCGAATCTATTACCGCGTAAGCTGCGCCATGGAAGGGACTCCATTTTGACAATTTAGGATTATATCCATAGGACATTATCGTACCGGTATTTGTATAACCTTTAAGTACAGGTAGTTTTGCTACCATAGATTGAATTGGTGTTTTCTGAAACTTTCCACCAAAAGGCAAAAGTACTGTTCCTGCACCTATAGTGCTATCAAATCTGCCTGCTAACCCCTTTTTACTACAAACATTTAAGTCTGAAAGCGTATCATTCCATAAGGCTTTTATTGATTTTGATTTCCCCTCACTTGCAATTGCACCTTTTGAAAAATAGTATTCGTTCTCTTTTGGTGCTACTACACATACATCTGTATGTTGCTTAACTCCATTGGTATCAAGGAAACTTCTGCTTATATCAACAATAGTTTTCCCCTTCCACACCATTTTAAGTCTGTTATCATCAGTTATTTGTGCAACCTCTACAGCCTCTAAATTCTCATCTTCTGCTAGCTTTATAAATACATCAACATCTGCACGCCTTACAACAACTGCCATACGCTCTTGGGATTCTGATATAGCGAGCTCCGTACCATCAAGACCATCGTATTTCTTAGGCACAGCATCTAAATTTATTATAAGTGCATCTGCGAGTTCCCCTATAGCTACTGAAACTCCACCTGCACCAAAATCATTACATCTTTTTATCATTGTCGTAACTTTAGGATTTCTAAATAGTCTTTGAATTTTTCTTTCTGTTGGTGCATTACCCTTTTGAACTTCTGCTCCAGAAGTTAGTATTGAACTCTCACTATGTCCTTTAGAAGATCCTGTAGCTCCACCACATCCATCGCGTCCTGTTTTTCCACCAAGAAGTATAACTACATCTGATGCAAGTGGTTTCTCGCGAACTACGTTCTTGTAAGGTACTGCTCCAATAACTGCCCCTACTTCCATTCTTTTCGCAACAAATCCTTCATCATAAACCTCTGACACAAGGCCTGTAGCAAGTCCTATTTGATTTCCATATGAACTATACCCATGAGCAGCTTCAAGAGTTATTTTCCTTTGAGGGAGTTTACCTTTTATTGTATCTGATATTTTTCTTCTTGGATCACCAGAGCCGGTAACACGCATTGCCTGGTACACATAACTTCTACCTGATAATGGATCTCTTATAGCTCCACCAAGGCAAGTAGCTGCACCACCAAAAGGTTCTATTTCAGTAGGATGATTATGGGTTTCGTTTTTAAACATCACGAGCCACTTTTCCTTTTCTCCATCAATGTCTGCATCGATGACTATACTACAGGCATTGATCTCGTCTGAAACATCAAGATCAGTAAGTTTCCCTTTTTTCCTTAGATCTTTCATTGCAATAACCGCCATATCCATAAGTGTTACATCCCTATTTGTTTTACCATAAACAAACTCTCTAGTATTTAAATATTCCTCGTATGCCATCTTAATTGGTTTAGAATATTTACCATCTTCTATGGAAACATCTTCAATCACAGTATTAAAAGTTGTATGTCTACAATGATCCGACCAATATGTATCAATAACTTTTATCTCAGTTATTGATGGGTCTCTCTTTTCAGTATCTTTAAAATACTCTCTACAAAATTTTAGATCCTCAAAGCTCATAGCAAAACCGTTAGTCTTTAAGAACTCTAAGAGCTCAACCTCATTCATATTAGTAAAAGATTCTACTGTGCTTACCTCTTCTGGCTCATTAAAATTTTGCTGTAAATCCTTTGGCTTCGCGAGTTCTGCTTCTCTAGAGTCTACAGCATTTATACAATATTCTTTAATCTTGTCTAATTCACTTTTAGTAATATTCCCATTTAATATAATAACTTTTGCAGTTTTAACTATATGTTTATCCTTTTGAGTTAGGATTTGTATACATTGAGCAGCTGAATCCGCTCTCTGATCATATTGACCTGGCAAAAATTCAATAGCAAATATTATATCGTCGTCTTTAATATCTAACACTTCATCGTAAACTTCATCAACTGTAGGCTCTGAAAATATTGTATTCCTTGACATTTGGTACTGCTTTTCTGATATCCCCATAATATCATATCTATTAACTAATCTAAGTCCATCAAGGCCTTTTATCCCTAAATTTATTTTTATATCTCTTAATATTTTTTCACCTTCAACATCATAGTTCGCTTTTTTCTCTACATATAACCTATATATCTTATTTTCCATGATTAATACCTCCAAAAGTAAAATTTATACGAATATTAAACATTAAATTTCTTTTATAATTCGTTATAATTAGATTATAGTATATAATGTCCCATTATAAAAGCATATTTTAGAATAAAGTGGTTATTAAATTTTCTATCATATGATTTAAGCACAAATTTAATGCGCACAAAGATCGTAAAATTTCTCATTTTAATATAATTCCATACTCTCGTAGTTTTAATACCAATCAAAAAAAAACAGGATGACATAAAATATGCCACCCTGTTTTGTTCTGAAAATATTTTATTAAATTATTTTTTATTTTCAAAATCATCTTCGTAAGTTTTCAAACTCTTTTTAACTAAAGATCCAAGTCCCAGCAATGCGATTAAGTTGGGGATAATCATTAATCCATAAAATGTATCTGCGAGCTCCCATACTAAATCAACCTTTAGTGCCGCACCTAAAATTATGAACCCAAGAACTAAAGCTCTATATATATTTAATGCTTTTCTACCAAATAAGTATTTGAAATTGGTTTCTCCAAAGAAATACCAAGCCACTATAGTAGAAAAAGCAAAGAAGAATAACGCTATCGCTATAAATGGGCCTCCAACACTTCCCATTCCATTTTCAAAAGCCTTTTGAGTTAGAGCTATACCAGTAGTTTTTCCATCTAATGATCCTGTAGTTAATATAACAAGTGCAGTTAGTGTTAATACTACAAA